>CAMLIU010000311.1 GCA_946479995.1 uncultured Gemmatimonadota bacterium
GCGATGCGGCCCATCTCGGGGCGCTTCCCGCGGTCGCGGTCGCCGCCGCAGCCGAAGACGACGAGCAGCCGGTTCGTGGCGAAGGGGCGCACGGCGTGCAGCGCCCGCTCGAGCGCGTCCGGCGTATGCGCGTAGTCGCGCAGCACCACCGGCTGCTCGCTGATGATCTCCAGCCGTCCCGGCACCTGCGGCATGGTGCACAGCCGATCGGCGATGTGCTGCGCCGGCAGGCCGAGGGACCACGCGGCCGCCGCCGCGGCAAGCGCGTTCGCCACGTTGAAGTCGCCGATGAGCGGCAGGGTGACGTCCCGTCGTTCGGTGCCGGCGACGAGCGTCCATTCGCTGCCGCGTGGCATGAACCGTACGTTCTCCGCGCGCACGTCGGCGCCAGCGTCGAAGCCGAAGCGCACCCGTCGCGGCGAGGGAGGCAGCGCATCCCAGGCGCGATCGTCGGCGTTGGTCACCGCCACTCCATCGTCCGTCAGGAGGCCGACGAGCATCGCCTTGGCGGCGAAGTACGCCTCCATCGTGCCGTGATAATCCAGGTGGTCGCGCGTGAGGTTGGTGAACACGGCCGCGGCGAAGCGCAGGGTGTCCACCCGGTGCTGGTGCAGCGCGTGACTCGACGTCTCCATCGCCACGGTGCGGACGCCCGCATCCACGAGCTCGCGCAGCACACGCTGCAGCTCCACTGGACCGGGAGTCGTCAGCCCGCTCCCGCCGGGCATCGTCGTGCCTTCGGAGCCGACCAGCACGCCGAGCGTGCCGATGGACGCCGCGCGCGCGTCGGGCGCGTCGAGCAGGTGGCGCAGCATGCCCACCGTCGTCGTCTTTCCGTTCGTGCCGGTGACGCCGACGAGTCGCAGCGCGCGCGCGGGGAACCCATGGAACGCGGCGGCAGCCAGGGAGGCCGCGCGCCGGGTATCGGTCACCACGATCGCCGGCAGCGTGGTGCGCGCGGGATCGTCCACGATCGCCACCGCCGCGCCGGCGCGCGCCGCGGGCTCCAGGAAGTCGTGTCCGTCCCGCTCGGCGCCGCGCACGGCCACGAAGAGCGCGCCCGGCTTCACTGCTCGGCTGTCATCGGTCAGCACGCTGACCCGGTCCGGCAGCGTGCCGCGCACGCGAGCGAGCAGCCCCGCGTCGCGGAGCGCATCGGTGATGGCTTGCAGTGTGACGCCGGTCACGGAGCGAGCGGAAGGCGGATGAGAGTACCCGCTGGAACGACGGTGCCCGCCGCCGGCACCGTACTTCCCGACGAGCCGGTCACCAGCTGCACGCGGAACCCGGCCGAATTGAGCGCGTGCACCGCGCGCCGGATGGGAAGTCCTTCCACTGACGGTACGGCGCGCGGCGGCAGCGGACGCGCCGGCGGCAGCTTCGGCGACGGCAGCTCGGCGACGAACGGCGTGGATCCCGAGCGATCTTCCGACGCCACCTTCGTCACGCGCACGCTGTCGGCACCCGCACGCGGCGCCGGCGGTGTGTCGCGCCGGCTCGCCGCGAGGCTGCCACGGTCGAGTGCCGCATTGCGCGACGCAAGCGCCGCCTCGAGCACGGCCTTGGTGACCGGCGCCGCAGTGAGGCCGCCGACGTACGCGCCCTTGGGATCGATGATCTTCACGAGGATGACGAATTGTGGCCGGTCGGCGGGAAAGAGCCCGACGAACGTAGCGATGTGCCCGCCGCCAGCGTAGCGTCCGTTGACGATGCGCCGCGTCGTGCCGGTCTTCCCTGCCAGGGCGAAGCTGCCGAGATCCGCGCGAACTGCCGTGCCTCCCTCGACGACGCCGAGCAGCATCGTACGCACGCGGCGCGCCACCGGCGGCGAGACCACGCGCCGGATCACTCGACGCTCGCGGTGGTACAGCACCTCGCCGGTCGGGGACCGGACCTCCTTCACGAGCTGGGGCTGCAGCAGCTCGCCGTCGTTGGCGAGCGCCACGTATGCCGCCGCGAGCTGCAGCGGGGTGACCGCCACCTCGTAGCCCATGGCGAGCGAGTTCGCCGACTGCTTCGACCAGCGCGCCGGTTCGCGAAGGGTGCCGGATGCCTCGACCGGATAGGCGAGGCCGGTGGCCATGCCGAAGCCGAAGTCGCGCAGCGCCTGGTACTCCTCGCCCGGCGACAGGCGCAGCGCGAACTGCACGATGCCGATGTTGCTGGAGAAGCGCAGCACGTCGGCGAGCGTGAGCCGTGGCGCGGCATGCTCGTCGGTGATGGTGCGCCCGTTGATGGTGAACTGTCCGTTCCACGTGTTCACCACGTCGGTCTCGCGCGCCCGTCCCTTCTCGAGCAGGGTGGCGGCGATCAACGGCTTCATCGTGGAGCCGGGCTCGTACGGCTCGGTGAGCGCCGTGGCGGCCGTGGCGCGCGGATCGTCGCGCTGGCTCGCCATCGCCAGCACGTCGCCGTTCGCCGGATCGAGCACCACCACGTCGCCGCCGACGGCGCTCATCCGCCCCACCGCGTCGGCGAGTGCGCGCTCGGCGATCTCCTGGAGCTGCTGGTTGATGGTGAGCATCACCGAGTTCCCGGTGACCGGCGCCACGCTCGGCGCCACCGGTGACTCGAACTTCCGCCCGCGGCCGTCACGCATCACGGTCGTGCTGCCCGGCCGGCCGGCGAGCACGCTGTCGAGCGCCAGCTCCACGCCGTCCAGCGCGCGCCCGTTGTTGTCCACGTGGCCGATGATGTGGCGCGTCCCCGTGCTGGACGAATATGCCCGCTCGATGACGGGCGTCGTGTACACGCCGCGCATCGCCGAGACGCGCGCCACGTCCGACGCGAGGTAGCGTCCGGGCAACGTCACCCACTTCCGCCGGAGGTCCGCCGCGCGCCGCGCGAACTCCGCCGGCACGCCCGCCTTCAGCAGCGCGGTGCGCAGTGCCGCGCGATCGCGCACCTCGGGAGGTGCGACGTCGAGCTTCACCGTCTGGCGGCTCTGCGCGAGCGTGTTCCCCTCGGCATCCAGGATGTCACCGCGCGGGGCGGGCACCACGCGCTCGGTGCTCTGCTGCCGTTCCGCGCGCGCCGCCCAGCGCGCCCGCTCGCCGAGCTGGATGCGTGCTGCCTTCACGACGATCGCGATGGCGAACAGGGCGAGTGCCACGTGCACCAGCCCGACGCGACTAGGGCGCGTCATTCGGCGTGGCAGGCGTGCGGGTGATGATGATGACCTGGCTGTCGGACGGAACGTGCATCTGCAGTCGCTGCTCGGCGATCGGCTGGAGCGTGGAGCGGCTCGCGGCGGCGCGCACCTCGCCCTCCAGCCGGAGCCGTTCGGCGATCAACGCGTCACGGCGCTGCTCGAGCTGTCGGAGCTGGGTAGCGGCGGCGATGCCCCACGTGCGGCGGAGAATGACGCCCGAGGCGATGACGAGGAAACCGATCAGGACGAGGGCCAG
>CAMLIU010000312.1 GCA_946479995.1 uncultured Gemmatimonadota bacterium
TGATGAAGGCGAGGGCGTTGTTGGCGTTCATCGGGATCACGAGCTGGTTCGCGCCGGCGTCGTAGCACATGGACGCCGCGCTCGGGATGTTGCGGGCGATGAGCTCGGCGGGCTGGCCCGGCCGGATGCGCGACACGCCGCCGAAGCGGACGCTGCTCACGTACTTGGTGCCGTCACGCATGATGACGAGGCCATCGTTCCCCGCCTGCGCGGCGTGCTCCGTCTTCAGCAGCTTTCCTGCCGGCGAGAAGGTGAGCACCGCGTCGTCGCCAATGTTGACGACGACGATGTTTCCCTGCGCATCGAACGCGACGCCGTTGGGCAGGTTGAGAGGTGCGCCCTGGATGAACAGCGTCGGTGTCCCGTTGGGCGCGATGCGCCACACCTGCCAGGTGCTAGCGTCCTGGTTCCCGGTACGCGTGGCGTACACCGTTCCGTCGTCGGTCACTTCGATGTCATTGATCCAGTCCACGCCGGGCACCCGCGCCTGCCACACTGGTGCGCCCGTTTTCATGTCGAAGGCACGGATCACGGCGACGCTCGTGTCGCTCGGCAAGGTGCCGCCGTCGCGGTCGGCCACGTAGAGCTTTCCGTTGATGATGTCGCTGCCATACGGCTCGTTGAGCACCAGGGCGGGCGTCAGCTTGCTGCGCTCGGCGGGCGACTGCACGCCGATCCAGCGCGCCGTGTGCACGGAGCCGTCGTGATTGATGAAGGACACGAAGGCGTCGTTCGCCTGGACGTTCTGCGGCACCACGCGGTTCGGGACGACGATCACCCCACGCGATTCGTCGTACGAGCAGCTCTCGGCCGAATAGATGGCGCCGTAGACCTTCACGTTGCTCGACACCGGCTCGAAGGAGCTCGTGCCGGGGGTGACGGGCAGGCCGAGCGGGTTCCCCACAACGAACGGCGGAGCGCCCGCTGCCTGCTGGGCGAACGCGGTGGTGGAGGCGGCGGTGACCAGCGTCGCCACGATGGCGGGAAGGGCGGCACGCTTCATTGAGACTTTCTCCGGGGACGTGGATGCGTGGAAGATACGCGTGTCGCCCGGAGATCGGTGTGCCGGCCGGATGCGGCCGGGCGGGCGCGTCGCGATGACGCGCCCGCCCGTGCTGTCACTTGCGCGCTGCCGCTGGCGTGTCCGCCGGGTTCACGTACGTCATGGCGAACGGCCCCATCGCGTGCACCTGGACGACCGTCGGCCCCTGCGCCGCGGCATAGTGCGCGTGATTGGCGGGCGCCGTCACGAAGCCGCCGTCCTTGAGCTTCATGGTCGCCTTGGCGTCGAAGGTGTCCCCCATGCCGACGAGGAACGTTCCACTGATCACCGTCACGTGCTCGTCCGTGGGGTGCGTGTGAGGAGCGATGCGGTAGCCGTTGGGGAAGCGAAGCCGCACGGTGAACAGCTCCGTGCCGCCCGGGTTCCCCTGCAGGACGGCCATCTCGGCGCCGGCGGGGAAGATCGCTGGTGCCGGGCCCCACTGCAGGTCGGGTCCGCGGGACGCCGAGGCAGCGTGCTCGGCAGTCATGCCGGCAGCCTTCGACGCGGACTGCGCGGAGGCGGTGGGCTGCTGGGAGCACGCCGTGTTGGTGGCGAGGACCAGCAGGAGGGCGACAGTAGGAGTGGTGATGCGCATGACCTGAATCTCCGGAACGAATGAGTGGACGGTTTGCCTTGCTGCCATTGCTGGCAGGGACTAGAATGGCGCGCTGGTCTCACCTCGATCTCACCTGTCGCAAGCGCCATTGCGAGGCGCCCCCGTGCTGCGACTCAGGACCTTCGGCGGACTGTCCCTGGAGAGCGACCGCGGTCCGCTGCGCGGCGCGGCCGCGCAGCGGCGACGGCTGGCCGTCCTCGCGGTCGTGGCCGAGGCGGGGCGGCAGGGCGTCACGCGCGACCGTCTTCTCGGCCTGCTCTGGCCGGAGGTGGATGAAGCGCGCGCCCGCTCGGCGCTCTCGCAGGCCCTATACGCGCTGAAGCGCGATACCGGCGAGGACCAGCTCATCGTCGGCTACGACCGGCTGACGCTGAACGAGACGGTCGTGACTTCGGACGTCAGTCGATTCCACGACGCCACGGCGCGCCAGGATCTCACCGCCGCCGCCGAGCTGTACACCGGGGTCTTCCTCGACGGCGTGTACGTGGACGACGCGCCGGAGTTCGAGCACTGGCTCGATGACGTCCGACTCCGGCTCGGACGCACCGCGGAGCGGGCACTCGAACTGCTGGCGGCTGACGCCGAACGGAGGGGTGATCACGCGACTGCCGCGGACTGGTGGCGTCGGCTGACCGCCCTTGCTCCATTGAAGACGGGCGCGGTGCTGCGCCTCATGGAAGCGCTCGCCGGCAGCGGCGACCGCGCCGGTGCGCTTCGCCACGCCGAACGGTATGCGCAGCTCACGCGCGAGGAGCTCGACGCCGAGCCGAGCGCGGCGGTCACCACCCTGGCCGATCGGCTGCGCGGCGAGGTCGGGGAGGCCCGCGTCAGCGACCGATTCGTCATCGAGGGCGAGCTCGGACGCGGGGGTTCTGCAGTCGTCTATCTCGCGCGCGACACGAAGCACGAGCGGCACGTCGCCCTCAAGATGCTGCACCCGGAGTTGGGGGCGGCAATCGGCCGCGAGCGGCTGGCTCGCGAGATCCGCATCATCGCGCGACTGCAGCATCCCCACATCCTTCCCCTCCACGATTCCGGCGAGTGGGCCGACACGCTCTACTACGTCATGCCGTTCGTGGATGGGGAGTCGCTGCGGGCGCGCCTTGCCCGAGATCGTCAGCTCACCCTGGACGACGTGCTCGTCATCGGCCGCGAGATGGCCGACGCGCTCGACCACGCGCATCGTCATGGTATCGTGCACGGCGACGTGAAGCCGGAGAACATCCTCCTCGCCGACGGACATGCGATCCTGGCCGACTTCGGCGTCGCGCGCGTCACGTCGAGCGCCCTGCTTCCGGCGGACGTCTCGCTCGAGCCATCCTCCGGAACGCCCGCCTACGCCGCGCCGGAACGCATGAGCGGGGGCGGGCAGCTGGAGCCGGCGAGCGACCTGTTCAGCCTGGGCTGCGTGCTGTACGAGATGCTCGCCGGCCGGCCGCCATGGCTGGCGCGTCGCCGGCGTGGGGCAGCAGCACCGGCGCTGAAGGCGCTGCGTCCGGAGACACCGGCGTGGCTCGCCGCCCTCGTGCATCAGATGCTCAGTGACACGCCCTCCGGCCGGCCGTCGTCGGCCGGTGAGGTGTCGCGGTCGCTGAAGCGGGGCGCGGATGCGCCGCCGTCGCTGCTGCCGCTGGTGGGCGATCCGATGGTCGGCCGCGAAGAGGATATCGAGGCGGCGCGTGCGGTGCTCGCCGATCCCGACGTCACCCTGCTGACGCTCACCGGCGCCGGCGGTGTGGG
>CAMLIU010000313.1 GCA_946479995.1 uncultured Gemmatimonadota bacterium
CCCGTGGCGAGCATGCGCTCACCGGTGCAGAAGATGAGCTCCCACGGCCCGCTCGCGTCGTCCCCCTCCGAGAGGCGCGCCCACTTCCGGCGCGACGCTTCCTCGTCGAGCAGCTCGTCCACGCGACGGCCGACGACGGTCACGTCGAGGAGCGCATCCAGCCGCCCGTTCGACGCGGTGATGGTGCCGTCGTCAGCCACGAGCAGCACGACGCCGGGCCACTGCCCCAGGTCCACCGCGGCAGCGCTGACGGTGGCGGTCATCACGCCGCACGCGGCCCGGGCCGCAACCGTTCGTCGAGCGCGAGCACGGCATCGGCCGCGTCGAGGGCGGTGAGGTCGGCCCCGATGCGCTCGGCGAGCGCGGGATCGCCGTGGAACGCCCGTCCGCCGACGACGATGAGCGGCTGCCGCGCGAGCGGCGCGGCGCGGATGGCGCTGATCGCATCGCGCACGCGCGGCAGGTGCGGCGCGATCGTCGCCGAGATGGCGACGGCGTCCGGTGTGCGCGCCTGCACCAGGTGCACGAGGCTCTCGATCGGCACCGACGCGCCGAGGTAGGTCGTCTCCCACCCTTCCATCTCCAGCAGGTCGCACAGCATGCGCAGGCCAAGCTGGTGCCGCTCCTCGGCGGCGCAGGCGGCGAGGAGGCGCGGCGTGCGCGTGTCGCGCCAGACGAACACGCGTTCGAACAGGCGGTTCATCGCCGCTTCCGTGATGGCGGTCGCGAGGTGCTCCTCGGCCACCGTCACCTTGTTCTCCTGCCAGAGGCGGCCGATCTCGCGCATGGCCGGCTGCACGACCTCCAGGTAGAGTCCCGACAGCTCCGTCCCGGCATCGAGTGCGCCATCCAGCACGTGGAACGCCTGGCGGCGGTCACCACCACGCAGCGCGGCGAGGTAGGCATCGGCGACGTCGTTCATGCGCGTGGCAGCGAGCGCTGGCTCGCGTCGAGGATGTCGCGGATGGCGCGGGACTCGTCGGGCTCGTAGCGACGCTCCACTTCCTGGCCCAGCAGCTCGAGGCAGCGCGTCACGTCGCGCGTCTCCACGCCGCGCGAGCGCAGCAGGTCGTCCAGCCACTGCAGGTAGCGGCCGAACAGGTCGGCGTCGCCGAGGTCCACCGCCGGGATCAGGTGATCCACGTTGAAGTGCATGTCCTCGAGGCAGCGCTCGCGTCCCCGCGCGCCATGCTTCGCGAGCCGGTCACCCGATTCCGCGTACAGGGCGTCGGTGACGGCGCGCGCGAGCGACTCGCGGTCGTGGATGAGGCGCTGGGCGGCGCGGCCGTTCACGGCGGCAGTGTCGGTCATGAACCTGCGGTGGCGGGCGCCAGCCATTCGGCCGGCTGCCGCGAGTCCATCAGCACCTCGAACGCCTCGTGCCGCACCGAGGTGCGCGCCATGATCTCCGCCGGCTCACGCGAGTGCGACCGCTCGTGCTCCTCGCTGCGCATGTACTCGCCGAACGCCTGCCGCGACTCCCACGCCGTGAGGAAGACATGGCTCGCCGGGCCGCTCTGGGGGCGAAGGAGCTGGAGATAGAGGAAGCCGGGGAAGCCATCCACGAGCCGGGAGCGTTCACGGAAGTGACGCTCCAGCGCAGGGCGATCCGACTCCGGAACCGAGAGGTGGGAGATGAAGACGAACATGGGGAAAGAAAAAAGGGCCGCGCGACGAGCTCGTCGCGCGGCCCTGCCGACATGCGCAACAGGCATGCCGCCCACGGGCGGCCCCCGACCAGCGCTACCGGACGTACTGCGAGTAAGCGATCCCGTCCGGACCCGCACCCACCGGCCCGAACCCGATCACCTTCCGCTGGCGCAGGTCAACGGCCACCACCTGGTTGGTGCCGTGCAGCGTCACGTACGCCACGTCGGAGATGGGATCGAAGGTGATTCCCTCGGGGCCTGCCCCCGCCTCGCCCGGCGCGCCGCCGGTCGTCGCCTTCACCCCCTCGACCTTCGCGAGGTCGATCTCGGCGATCTGCTTCCGCGAGCCCACCGCGTACATCCAGATCCGGTTCTTCACGGGATCGTTGACGAGCGCCACCGTGCCCGTTCGCGAGATGCCGATGCGGTACGCGGTGCCGAAGCCGGCGAGCGTGTCCGTGGGCGTGCCCCGGGTGGCGTCGAGCACGGTGACGGTGTGGGCGCTGTTGCTCCCCACCCAGACCTGCACCCCACCCGGCGTGACGGCGATCCCTTCGTTCTGCGGCGCCCCGGGATAGGTGCGGACCGTGCGGCGCGCGTCGAGGTCGAACTCGGTGACGGTACCGTCGCTGATGTTGGCCGTCCACGCGCGACGGCCGTCGCGGCGCGCCGCGACCATGTGCGAGCCGCGCGCGTTCGTGGCGAGCGCGGTGTCGATGCGCCCGCTGGCGAAGTCCACGATCAGCAGCCGCTGCGATGTCTCGCTCGTGACGGCGAGCTTGTTCCCGACGCCGACGAAGGTCACGCCGTGCGGACGATGATACTCGCCGAGGTCGATGGTGCGCGCGACCGCCGGCGTGGGCGCGGTGAGGTCGATCACGCTGAGCGTGTTCCCCTGCGTGGTGCGATCACCGTAGTTCGTCACCACCGCCCACCGACCGTCGTACGACACCGCCACCTCGTGCGGACCGACCCCCACGGGCACGGTCGCGATCGTCCGCATGGATGCGGCGTCGAGCACTGTGGCGCTCGCCCCCTCCTGGTTGGCGACGACGAGGATACCCGCGCGAGCCGGCACGTCGGGGCGGGCATTCTCGATCACCTTGTTGCCGGCCACGGTGTCCTGGTCCCCACGCGCCCGCCCATCGCGGCGCGAGCTGGGCGAGGACTGCGGGGACGGATTGGAGCTGCACGCGGCGGCGAGCGCCAGGGCGGCGAGCGTGACGGAGACGACGGGTACGCGCATCGGTCGGGACGAGGAATGTCAGGATCACCAGCTGCTCCCGGAATGTGGGCAGGGGGCATGCGGGGGGGGAAGGTGGGAAGGCGGGAAGGCGGGAAGGCGGGAAGGTGGGAAGGTGGGAAGGTGGGAAGGTCCGATGGTCCCTGGACCATCGTCCGTAGACCATGGTCCATGGACCATCAGCCATCAGACCAGCCCCTCAGTCTCCCGGTCCCTCAGCCCCCCAGTCCGCCCATCCCTCAGACCGTACTCACCGCCCTCGCCGGCGTCGGGACCGCTGCCGGCAGCGTCGGCGCGATGGGAAGCGACAGGGTGACCGTCGTCCCCTTCCCCACCTCGCTCTCGAGGGCGATGCGCGCACCGATGAGCCCGGAGAAGGTGCGCACGATGGACAGGCCGAGTCCCGTGCCCCCGAACTCGCGCCGCGTGGAGGCATCGCCCTGCTCGAACGGCTCGAACACCTTGCGCTGCCGCTCGGGCGGGATGCCGATCCCCGTGTCGCTCA
>CAMLIU010000314.1 GCA_946479995.1 uncultured Gemmatimonadota bacterium
GCTACCTGCTCCTGCTCGGCATCGGGAGCACGATGATCCTCAACGGCGCCATCTCCAACGGACTGCTGCAGTCGGTGGTGCCGGATGAGTTGCGCGGACGCGTCATGGCGGCGTACAGTCTCGTCGTCGTCGGACTGGCGCAGGTGGTGGGGGCGTTCAGCGCCGGCGTCGTGGCCGACCTCCTCGGCGTGGCCACCGCGATCGGTATCGCCGCGGCGCTGATGCTGATCTACGGACTGCACGCCTTCTTCCGCCGTCCCGAATTGCGCACGCTGGAGGCGTCACGTGTACACGACCTGTCTGTTCTGTAACGGCGACCTCGGTCGCAACGAGGTCATCGAGGCCTTTCCAGTCGGCCGGCGCCTCGCCTTCGACGCGGCGAAGGGGCGTCTGTGGGTGGTGTGCCGCAAGTGCGAGCGGTGGAACCTCAGTCCGCTCGAGGAGCGATGGGAGGCGATCGAGGAGTGCGAGCGCCAGTTCCGCGCGACGAGGCTTCGCGTCTCCACCGACCAGATCGGCCTCGCGCGGCTCAAGGAAGGGCTCGAGCTCATCCGCATCGGCGAGCCGCAGCGACCGGAGATGGCGGCGTGGCGCTACGGCGACCAGTTCGGCCGGCGGCGCAGGCGTTACTACGCCATGATCGCCGGCGGTGTCGCCGTTGCCGGAGTGATCGTCGTCGCCGGTCCGGTGCTCGGCCTCGTCAGCGGGGTGGCGATCAACCCGATGTGGCAGTTCATCAACGCCGGGCGCGGGATCTATCGCCACCGCACCTTCGTGAACGTGCCGGCGCCGGACGGAATCATGTTGCGAACGAGACTGACGGACCTCAGTCGCGTGCGCCTGTCAGCCGTCGACGGAGAGATCGTCATCGAGGTGCCGACACCGTCCGGCTATCGCACCGGCCCCTGGTATCGCTACCAGAGCGGCCGCGCGATGCACGAGCTCACTGGCGACGCCGCCATCCGCGCCGCGGGCGCCCTCCTGCCGCGCATCAACCAGAGCGGTGGCAGCCAGTCGGAAGTGCAGCGCGCCGTGTCGCTGCTCGAGGAGAATCCTGCGCCGGACAAGGTGTTCACGCGCGCCATCGGCTCAGTCGAACGCACCAACCGCTGGAGCACCGGCAAGCACGGTGCGAGCATGCTGCACAAGCTTCCCCTGCACACCCGCCTCGCTCTGGAGATGGCTGCCCACGAGGACGCCGAACGCCGCGCCCTGGAGGGAGAGCTGCACGTCCTCGAAGCGGCGTGGCGCAACGCCGAGGAGATCGCGAGGATCGCCGACGACATGTTCGTGCCGGAGTCGGTGGAGACGGAACTGGCACGACTGAAGCGCGAGCGGGGGCTCGGCGACCAGACCGACAGCGAATGAACGGAAAGGGCGGATCCGAACTGCGAAACGGCAGGATCCTCTCCTCCGGGCAGAAGGCTCCATGCGCTATGGAGCCTCCCGGGGCCGTTCCAATCGACTAAATGATTTTGTGGGCGTAGGGGCTGGCTCTCGGTGAGCTGAGCAACGATCGCGCGAGGGGCAGATCCTGCCGTTTCAGGCCGTTCATCCGGCCCCTTCCGTTCCGAACGCTTTTCAGATCTCGAGGGTCTACCCGAACCGCTCCCGCGCCACCTCGGTCACCAGCCTCGCTGCTCCATCCACGCCGAGGCTCGCCGTGTTCACGCAGAGGTCGTAGTTGGCCACGTCGCGCCAGTTGCGCTTCCAGTGGAGGCGGACGTATGCCTCGCGCTGGTGGTTCATGTCGGCCACCTTCTTCGGCGCCTCGGCGGGTGGGATGCCGAGGTTCTCGATCACGTAGCGGACGAGGTCCTCCTCCGGCGCGTAGCAGTAGACGTGCAGCGCGTCGCTGCGGCGCGCGAGCATGCACTGCGCGCCACGCCCCACCAGCACTGCCGGCCCTGCCTCCACCGCCTCCTCGATCACGCGCCGGGTGACCATCACCATCCGCTCCTCGCTCGGCACGGCGGCCATGTCGCCCACCACCGGCATCACCTCGGGCACGCCGAGCGCCATCGCCGACGCCATCCGCTCCACCAGCGACGGCACCCGCTCCTCGCGCGCCGACACCTCCGCCGGCGTGAGGCGCAGTCGCGCCGCTACGGCCTCCACGACCGCGTTGTCGTAGAGCTTCCAGCCGAGCGCGTTCGCCACGCGCTCGGCCACCTCGGAGCCGCCGGACCCGTACTGCCGCGACACGGTGACGATCGGCATCACTCACTCTCCACGCTGAGGTCGCGCAGCCGGACCTGCTCCACCACGCCGAAGCCGAGTGCCGACCAGGCGGCCTCCGCGTTCGCGCTGCCGGCAACGTTGTGCAGCCGCATCTGCCTGAGCCCGCGAGCCCGTGCCCACTGCTCGGCGGCACCGAGCAATGCGCGCAGCACGCCGCGCCGCCGGACCTCCGGACGGACGTAGACCGAGGACACGTAAGCGTAATGCGCCGGCTCCATGAGCGGCGAGCCCACCGATTCCACGCAGCGCAGCACCCCGATTGCCTCGCCCGCCTGCTCGGCGAGGAAGATCACCTCGTTGGGCGAGCGCAGCTGCGAGGCGAACAACTCGCGCGCCCGGTCGGCGACGTCGCGGCGCAGCCGGCCGTACACCGGATGCTCCGGGTGCTCCCGCAGGAGGGCGAGCCGCAGCGCGACCACGGCGGCGAGATCCCGCGGCGTCGCGTGGCGGATGCGCACGCCGCTCGCCGCAGCGCGTGCCGCGTCCGCGCGCGATCGGGGAAGGATCGTCATTCCGTCAGGCGGACATGCCTCCGCCGAAGAAATCCTCGTTCGGCCGCCGCCGCCGCTTCTCCGGCTCGGCGCGGCCGTACACCCCGCTGTCGGAGCGCGAGATGCGCTTCCGTGCGACCAGCGCCTCGAGCACCAGCTCGCACGCAGCCACGGTGAGCTGGGTGTCGCCGTGGGGCGCCAGTCCCACGCGGTGCACCAGCTCCACGAGGCCCGGCACCGCGGCGAAGCCCTTCACCATCGCCTCGGCGCGCTCGTCGTCCGTCACCTGCAACGCGCCACCTTCGTCGAACCAGATCACGATGTCGTCCACGTTCACGCCGCCGGCACGCTCATCGAAGGTGGCGTCGGCAGCGCGACGGATCAGCTCACGCGCGATCGCGTGGCCGCCCACCAGCTCTCCCTCGTACTCCAGCTCGATCTTGCCCGTGATGGCCGGCTGCGCGGCGTACACGTCGGAGATGCGCGGCACCACCTCGCTCTCCCCGGTGACGATCGCGCGGCGCTCGGCGTTGGAGACGACGTTCTCCATCACGCTGATCGGCATGCGCTGCGACACGCCGGAGCGGCGATCGATCCGCTTGTCGGTGCGCGCCTCGAAGGCCACGCGCTCCACCAGCTCGGCGATGAAGTCGGGCACGCG
>CAMLIU010000315.1 GCA_946479995.1 uncultured Gemmatimonadota bacterium
CGTCGGGCTGCTGGTAGTGCTCGAGGATGCAGGCGATCGTGCGCGGGAAGGCGAGACCGGAGCCGTTCAGCGTATGCACGAAGCGCGGCTTTTCCCCCTTCGCCGGGCGGTAGCGGATGTTCGCGCGGCGCGCCTGGAAGTCGGTGAACGTGCTGCACGAGCTCACCTCGAGCCAGGCACCGACACCTGGCGCCCACGCCTCGAGGTCGTACGTCTTGGCACTGGAGAAGCCGGTGTCGCCCGCGGCGAGCAGCTTCACGCGATAGGGAATGCCGAGGCGCTGGAGCATGGACTCGGCATGACCGAGCAGCAGCTGCAGCTGCGCCTCGGAGTCTTCCGGCGTGGCGTAGCGCACGAGCTCGACCTTGTCGAACTGGTGCATGCGAAGCACGCCGCGCGTGTCCTTCCCTGCCGAACCCGCCTCGCGCCGGAAGCATGGGGTGTACGCGCAGAAGCCCATGGGAAGGGGCTGCTCGATGATCTCGTCACGATAGAGGTTCGTGACTGGCACCTCCGCCGTCGGGATGAGGTACTGCTCCTCGCCGGCGATGCGGTACGCGTCGTCCTCGAACTTCGGCAGCTGGCCGGTGCCCGTCATGCTGGCGCGATTCACCAGCGCGGGAGGCCACACTTCCTCGTAGCCGTGCTCGCCAGCATGGGTGTCGAGGAAGAAGCTCATGAGCGAGCGCACGAGGCGCGCGCCGGCGCCGCGAAAGACGGCGAAACCGGAGCCGCTCACCTTGGTGGCACGCTCGAGATCCACCAGTCCGAGCTCGGCGGCGACCTCCCAGTGCGGACGCACGCCGTCCGAGGGACGCGGCTCGCCCCAGTGGCGCAAGATGACGTTGCACTCCTCGCCGCCAGCCGGCACGTCGGCGAGGGTGGCGTTGGGCACCTCGAGGAGGATGCCGACGAGCGCCTGCTCGGCCGTCGCGAGCTCGGCTTCCAGGCGCGCGATCTCGTCGCCGAGCGCGCGCCCCTGGGCGATGAGCTCGTCAGCGTTCTCACCGGCGCGCTTCCGACGGGCGACCTCCTGCGAGCTCGCGTTGCGGGCAGCGCGGCGCTCATCGACTGCCTGGGTGAGCAACCGCCGCTCGCGCTCGAGTGCCTCGCAGCGATCGAGTTGCGGCGCGAGGGCTTCGAGTGCGCCACGCCGGCGCATCGCCTCGCGCAGGTCGTCGAGGCGCTCGCGGACCAGCCGGAGGTCGTGCATCAGCTGGTGGGAATCGAGTCCGCGACGAGACCGCGGTAACCGCAGTTCGGATCCACAACAGTCCGCGCATAGATGCGGCGGCTCGCTGCATTCACGCTGTCGACGGTGAGCTTCGCATACAGCGTGGATCCGCCGAACCCGGTATAGCAGTTCGCGAAGTCGAGGAGCTCGACGGCGAGCACGTTTCCCGGAGCCAGGGTCTGGATGCTGAGGGTGTCGTAGCCCGTCTTCGGCGCCTCACGCACGGACTCGAATGGGCCGGTCACCTTCTGCATGCCGACGCGCTTCAGCGGGAAGCCTGTCTGCCCCTGGATGATGGCATTGCCGAGGGCACCGCCCACGACGCGCACGGGAAGCACGGAGACCGTGCCGTTGGCGTCGAGGTCGAGGGCGACGTCGAAGGCGAAGCGCGAGTCGGCGCGAGCGGTGCCGCCGAGGAAGCTGATGGCCGTCGGCACGCTCACCGGGGCACCGGTGAAGGCGGTGACGGCGTACGAGACGGCGATGTTGGGCGTCGAGGCCTTCGGCCGGGTCAGGTCGCCGCAGGCAACGGCGAGGACGGCAAGGGCAATCACGACGACGCGCGTCGAGCGGGTCGGCAGCATGAGGCGATGCAGGGCGTGACGGGTATGAACCATCGAAAAGAATACGGGCGCGCACCGGCAAACTCAAGCGAATCAGTCGCTTGACTTCACCTTCCGCGCCGGTAACGTTCTGCCTGCACTTTCGACGGGGGGAAGATGGCAAGCATCCGCGATCTCGTGGGCGCGATCCGACAGCGCGATGGAGTGGAGGCGGCCGTCGTCCTTGGACGCGACGGGCTGCTGATCGACAGCCAGGCCGTACCGGGCGTGGACGCCGAGGACCTGGCCGCGCGAATTCCCGCCATCATCGGTGCCGCCGACGACCTGGGTGCTGCCGCCTCCCGTGGGCCCCTCACCACGGCCGTGCTCGAACATCGCGACGGCATCGCCGTCGTCTCCGTGCTCAGCGAGGACGCGATACTCCTCGTCCTGGTACGGCCGCAGGCGAACGTTGGCCAGCTGCTGTTCGAGCTGCGCCGCAACCGCGAGAACATCGCATCGCTGGTCTAAGGTGAACGATCTGGAACAGATTCATGCGCTCGTCGCCGACGACGAGCCGCACATCGGGCGCATCATCAAGATGAAGCTCGAGCAGGGCCCCTTCCGGGTAACGCTGGCGTACGACGGGCGCGAGGCGCTCGAGGTGCTGCGCCGCGAGACGGACGTCGGGCTCGTCCTGCTGGACCTCATGATGCCGTACCTGAGCGGGCTCGACGTGCTGGCAGAGATGAAGCGCGACGACCGCCTGCGCGACGTGCCGACCATCGTGCTCACGGCGGCGGGCCAGGAGCAGCAGCACCACATGGCGCTCGAGCTCGGCGCGAGCGAGTTCCTCACCAAGCCGTTCAGCCCGAAGAAGCTGTACGCGCGGGCCGCGGAGCTCGTGGGCTACGCGCCCGAGGAAAGCGGCGCGAGCGACACGTGACGCGCTGGGCCGTCATCCTGGCCGGCGGCGTGGGTTCGCGTTTCTGGCCGGTAAGCACGCCGTCGCGACCGAAGCAGCTGCTGCCGCTCGCCACGAAGGAGCCGATGCTGGCCGACGCACTGGCGCGGCTGGCGCCACTCGTGCCGGTGGAGCGGACCCTCGTGCTCACGAACGCGGGCCTCGTGGATGCGATCGCCGCGCTTGCCCCTTCGCTGCCCCGTGAGAACCTGATCGCCGAGCCGCGGCCCGCCGGGACGGCGGCGGCGCTGGCGTGGGCGGCGCACGAGATCGATCGGCGCGCCGGCAGCGAGGCGATGATGCTCAGCGTGCACGCCGACTGGGCGATTGGCGACGCCGGAGAGTTCCGGCGCGCACTGTCCCGTGCCGCGGACGCCGCCGAACAGTATCATGCGCTGGTAACGGTGGGCGTCGTGCCAGTGCGGCCCGATCCCGGGTTCGGCTACATCCAGCCCGGCGAGGCACTGGGTGACGACGTGCGCCGCGTCGCGCGGTTCGTGGAGAAGCCGACGCGCGAGCGCGCCGAAGTCATGGTGCGCGAAGGATACCTTTGGAACTCCGGGATCTTCGTCTGGCGGGTGGGCGACTTCCTGGCCGAGCTGCGGGCCCACACGCCGGCGGTGGCGCCGCACCTGGCGGCGCATGTCGA
>CAMLIU010000316.1 GCA_946479995.1 uncultured Gemmatimonadota bacterium
CGGCGCCGAAGCGGCCGCCCGGCGCCACCTCCACGATGAAGAAGTCGTCGCCGCGAGCCTGCACGGCGCGCAGCACCAGCAGCGCGTGCTCGAGTGCGGCCTCGGCGTCCGGCGCCAGCGACGGCATCTGGGGAAAGAGCGCGGCGAAGCGACCGGCATCGATCCGCGCGTCGGCGAAGTGCCCGAGCGAGAGCGCGGCGGCCGCGGCGCGCTGGGTAGCATCGGCGCGCTGGGCGGAGAGCACGGCCTCGCCCTGCACGATCGCGTCCCCGACGAGCGCGTGGAACTCGGCGATCGGCCGCGCGAGCGCGGCCAGCGCGCGGGCGAGCGGCGTATCAGACGGCATGGCGGTCGAGCTCCCGGTTCAGGAGGGTCACGCGCTCCGCCGCGGTGCGCGGCGCGACACGGCGGGTCTCCTCGTAGCGCGGGCGCGACGGGTCCACGAAGAAGAGCCCGATGTTGATGTGGTCACGGTCCGCGGCGAGGCGGCGTGCGGCGTGGATGTCGTGTGGATCGTGCGCCACGTGGTTCGCGTACAGCTTGCCCAGCTCGGGGACCACCACGCCGTCCTCGTGCTCCAGCAGTGCGAGGCGCGCCGGGTCGGTGACGAGCTTCTGGTAGACCGGCCCCGCGTAGATCGGGCAGCGCTGGAGGATGCGGACGAAGCTCAGTCCCTTGTGGCGATACGCCGCGCGCAGCGTGGCGAAGAGATGCGCCGGCGCCCATTCCGCCGTCTGCGCCACGAACGACGCGTTGGTCACGCCGAGTGCCACCTGGATGGGATCGATCGGCGGGAGCAGTGAACCGTGAGGCTGCGTGTTCGTCGGGAATCCCTGTGGTGTCGTCGGCGACGTCTGCAGCTTGGTCAGCCCGTAGATGCCGTTGTCGAGCAGCAGCACGGTGAGGTCCGGGTTGTAGCGCAGCGCGTGCACCCAGTGCGCGGCCCCGATGGACGTGCAGTCGCCGTCGCCCATCACCACGAACACCGTGAGGTCGGGCCGGTGCAGTCGGATTCCCGTCGCGACCGGCAGCGCACGCCCATGGATCCCGTGGAAGCCGTACGTCTTCAGGTAGTGTGGAAAGCGACTCGAGCACCCGATGCCGGAGACGAACACCGTCTGCTCCGGTACGAGCTGCTCCTGAGTGAGGAGCTTCTGGACTGCAGCGAGGATCGAGTGGTCGCCGCAGCCGGGGCACCACCGCGCGCGTGCTCCTTCGTAGTCGCTCAGCTCGTACTCGTGGTCATCCTGCTCCGGGAGGAGCGGCAGGGCGCAGTGGCTCATGTGTCGGCTCCGCGCGGCATGCGGCCGCGAATCGCGTCGAGGATCGCGCCGGGCCGGAGCGGCTCGCCCGGCACGCGGGTCCAGCAGTCCACGTCCACCAGCGTGTTCGCGCGCAGCAGCATCGCGAGCTGGCCGCGCCGGCGGTTCTCGTCGGTGATGTGCGGATCGCCAGGCTCGTCGCTGTAGTTGATCTCTACCGTCATCACCCGGCGGAAGCGCCCGAAGATCTCCTTCAGCCCCGGCTCCATCGGCGAGAGGAAGCGCAGGTGCAGCGACGACACGGCGAGATCCTCCGCACGCGCCCGGTCCACCGCTTCCTCGATCGCCCCCTTCGTGCTCCCCCACCCCACGACGAGGAGGTCGCCCTCGCCCGCACCGTACGCGGTGGGCGGCACGAGCAGCTCGCTCAGCACCGCCAGCTTGCGGCTGCGCATCGTGGACGCGCGCTGATGGATGCCGGAGCTGTAGGCCACCTTGCTCCCCTCGTCGTGCGACAGCCCCGTCAACGTGAACATTCCGCCCGGCCGTCCGGGGATGATGCGCGTCGAGAGCCCGGTGTCGGGATTCCAAGTGTAGGGCTTCAGGCCGTCCGGCACCGGCGAGAGGTCGAGTGGCGGCGCCTGCCACCGCGCATCGGGCTCGGGCCGCGCGAAGGGCGTCACACCGGTCGCGAGGTTCGCATCCGACAGCACCATCACCACGGTGCGGAAGGTCTCGGCGATGCGCCGTGCGGCGATCATCACGTGAAAGCACTCCTCGATCGTCGCCGGCGCGATCACCACGTGCGGCGCGTCGCCGGGCGATGCGAACAGCGCGGCGAGCAGGTCGGACTGCTCCACCTTCGTCGGCAGGCCGGTGCTCGGACCACCACGCTGAACGTCCACCACCACTAGTGGAGTCTCCGTCATCACGGCGAGGCCGAGGAACTCCGTCTTCAGTGCGAGGCCCGGCCCTGACGTCACGGTGAACGCCACCTTGCCCGAGTACGAGGCGCCGATCGCCACCCCGGCGGCAGCGATCTCGTCTTCCGCCTGGTGCACCATCCCGCCGAACTTCTCGAACGCCTCGCTCAGGTAGTGCGACACCGACGTTGCCGGCGTGATGGGATACATCGCGCACAGCTCCATTCCGGAGGCGATGGCGCCGAGCCCGATCGCCTCGTTGCCGTTCATCACGACGAGCTCGCGGTCGATCCGCTGGACCGGCACGTCGATGCGGAAGTCCAGGTGCTCGTCCGCCCACGTCCAGCCGAGCTCCATCAGGCTGACGTTCTTCGCGTACACCGCCTCGCTCTTCTTCCGGAACGTCTGGGCGATCTGCTCCTTCACCCGCGTCAGGTCGCGCGCGTAGATGCAGGCGAGCATGCCGAGCGCGAACATGTTCTTGCCCTTCTTCGCGTCGTCCACGATGGTGAGGCAGAGCTCCTCCATCGGCACCGGTACGATGCGATAGTGTCGCCCCGACAGCTCCTCCATCCCGCGCTCCCACGCCGCGCGGATGCTCTCGTCGTCGTGCGTGGCCCACTTGTCCTCGACGAGGAGCACGGCGTCCTCCGCCAGCGCACCCACGCGATGCCGGGCGAGGAGGACCTGTTCATTGAAGGCGACGACGAGGTTGGTGGCGTCGCCCCAGTTGGTGATCGGGCGGTCGCCGAGCCGGATGCGGAAGCCGCTCGCTCCTTCGGGTACCCGGGCCGGTGGCTGGATCTCGGCGGGGATGATCTCCACCGTCCATACGCCGTTGCCCATCTTCGCCGAGACCGCCCCGAAGACCTGGCCGCACTTCTGGGCGCCTTCGCCGGAGTCGGAGACGATCTCCACCGTGTGCTCGTGCAGCCGGTGGACCGTTCGCGGGGGAGCGGGGGCGGTGCCCGCATCCAGCGGCGACGTGGACGGCAACGTGAGCATGATCGCACGGACCTCGCTCGGATCGCCGCGGCGGGGCAGGCGGCCGCCCGGGAGTCGGGCGTGCTGTCATCCTCGTCGCTCGGCGACGCGTTTTTCGTGGTGGCCCCAATCTCTGACGGGGCCGTGCGATCGTCTGTCGGGGAAGCGTTGCGACGTGCGGCGGGGATTTCCCTACAATTCGTGGGAGGAAGG
>CAMLIU010000317.1 GCA_946479995.1 uncultured Gemmatimonadota bacterium
CCGCTGTGATCCGCCCGTCGCGATCCTCCTGACGTGATCGTCGGACACGTCGGCGTCGCGGCCGCTACCCGCAGCGCCTGGCAGCGGACGTCGCTCCCGTGGCTGCTCGCGGGGTGCGCGTCACCGGACCTGGTGGACGTCGCGTTCGCCGTCGCCGGCGTGTGCAACCCGTACGGGCTCTACTCGCACACCGTGCATTCGGCCGTGCTTCAGGCGGCGGTGCTCGGGGGGGCGGCGCTGCTCGTCACCGGCTCGCGCGCCACGGCCTTCGCGAGCGCGCTCATGGTGCTGCTGCACCTGCCGCCCGACCTCATCACCGGCCACAAGATCTTCTGGCCCGGCGGGCCGATGGTGGGCCTCTACCTGTATGAGCGTCCGCTGCTCGATTTCCTGCTCGAGGCGCCGATACTCATCATTGGCTGGTGGCTGCTTCGCCGTACGGAAAGCGCGCCGCGGTGGGCGACGTCGGTGCTCGTGCTCGGGGTGCTCCTGGCCGCGCAGGGAGCGCTCGACCTGATGGCGGGCAATGGAGCCAAGCCGTCGGCCTGCCGGTCGCCGCGGTGGACGCCCTGGTCCGTCACTTCGGCCGGTGCCATGTTCGAGCCCGCTCCGCGAGCGCGTGACAATGCCTTCACGGCGGTGTAGTACGGGTCAGCCGGCGCCCATCACTCCGCGGCATCCTCCCGTTCACCCTCTCACGCAGGTCCGCAGATGTCCCGCAACCCGCCCCCCGACGACGACGACCCACTGGCCGACTTCGAGCTTCCGCCGGAGATCATGAGCCAGACGTTCGAGCACGCCATCAGTGACGACGCGACCCTCGCGCACGAGCGGGGACATGCGGTGGCGGCGGCGCTCCAGAAGCTGCTCCCGGGGAGCACGGTGGAGTACGGGTTTCCCGGCGTCGTCACCGCCCACCTGAAGTCCGGCGCGGTAGCGCGATGCGGCGGGCCCACCGTCGGCTGGATGATCGACGTGCAGCGTCGTCCCGGTGCGGAAACCGACGTGATCGAGGTTGCGGTGGACGACGACGAGACCGACGTGCCCACGATCGCCGGCGCGCTGGCGAAGAAGCTGAAGCGCCGCTAGCGGCGCTGCTACGGCACGCGGGCCGTGACGCGACGCTCGTCCTCGTCGCGCTGCCCGAGGAACTCGCCGAACGGCGCCAGCGACTCGATGTTGTCGCAGACGATCTTCATCGTCGCGAGGATCGGCACGGCGAGGAATGCGCCCGGCACGCCCCAGATCCAGAAGAAGAACGCGAGCCCCACGAAGATCGCCACCGGATTCAGCGTGAGCCGGTGCCCGAGCAGCATCGGCGTGAGGAGGTTCGACTGCACGAGATTGATCAGCAGGTACACGCCGGGGATCATCAGCGCGTGGCCGAGCTGGTCGAACTGCGCGAGGCCGGCCACGCCGAGCACCACCGTCGCCGTCGCGGCGCCGAGATAGGGGACGAACTCCAGCGCCGCCACCATCACCCCCCAGAGCACCACGTTGGGCATGCCGAGGAGCCAGAGGGCGAGCGCCACGACGATCCCCTCGCCGATGTTGAGCAGGAGGGTGGTGCTGAGGTAGGCGGAGACGGTGGCCTCGGTGGCGCGCGCGATCTCCACCGCCTTCACCTTGTCGCTGAAGTGCGGCAGCACCTTGATCAGCTTCTGCAGGAAGAGGTCGCCGCCGGCGAGCAGGAAGTAGAGCAGGATGAAGATCTCGACCAGCCCCGCGGCGATGCGCTGCGTCGTGCCGAACAGCCGCGACGAGAGGCTCGGTCCCGTCTGCACCACCACCTCGGGTTTCTTCTCCGCGACCGGGCCGCCGACCGCATTCGCCGCCTGCTCCACGTTGCGTGACACCTGCTGCACGGGGAGGATGATGGCGCGCAGCTTCCGCTGCGCCTTGGAGAAGCTCTGCGGCGCGCTCGCCGCCCAGCGCTGAGCCGGTCCGGCGAGCTGGTAGATGCCGACGCCAATGCCGCCCACGAGCAGCAGGACGACGAGTCCCGCACCGAGTGGCGGCTTGATGCGCACCCGCGCGAGCCGACGGATCACCGGGCTGAGCAGGAAGTTGAGCAGCAGCGCGAAGACGATGGGGATGAGGAACCCGCGCGCCACGTACAGCGAAAAGAGCACGGCGAGCACGGTGAGCACCGCGGTCCCCATCACGGGCCTGCCCGCCGGCGCGGCCACTTCGGCCGGACGCTCGAATCCGGGTGACGCCGGCGAGTGAGCGTCCGGTGCCGTCAGGAGCGTGGGGTCCACGTGCGGCGCGAGGGCAGTATCACCCTCGCGCGCCGCGCGTGCCGCCGCTCCAGGAATCCCGCCCTCTTCGTCCATGAGCCCGGCTCAATGCAGGATGTAAGCCCGGTCGGAAGGTCGGAAGGTCGGAAGGCCAGAAGGCCAGAAGGCCAGAAGGTGGGAAGGTCGTCTCCCACCTTCTCACCTTCTCGCCTTCCCACCTTCCGCCGTTCAGTATCCCCTCACCTGCCCGTCATGCCTCGGATCTGCCACGCCGATCCACGTGTCGCCGCGGCGGGCGACGAGGTAGATGCGGGCGTACTCGAAGCCGGGCGGCTCCGGGTGGTAGCCCATCGCCCGCACCGCGGCGAGCACCGATGGGTCGAAGCCGCTCTCCACTTCCACGTCGGTGCTGCCGGCGCTCGGCGTGAGGCGCGGCATGCGCACCGCTTCCAGCGGGTCGAGCCCGTAGCCCACCATGTACCAGATGGTCTGCGCCATGGCGAGCGGGATGCGGCCGCCGCCGGGCGAGCCGATCACCAGCTCCACCCGGCCGTCGCGCAGCATCAGGGTGGGCGCGATCGTGGTGATGCGGGTCAGCCACGCCGGCGCGTCGGCACGATCGAGCTCGGCGCGCGTGATGGTGGCGCCGGAGTTGTTGAGGAAGAACCCGTCCACGGCGGCGCCGCTGCCGAACACGCTGCTGTTCGTCACCGTCACCGCCACCGCGTTGCCTTCGCCATCGGTCACCGAGATGTGCGTCGTCTCGCCACCCGACGGGCCATCGTCTCCTGCGGCAGTGGCGGTCGAGGGCTGCGCCGCGCCGTACGGAGCGATCGCGGTGCACGCCGCCGGCGACGGCGCGGCGTCGTACGTCATCCCGTCCATCGAGCGCACGGTGGGGGCGGCGCTGCCGGATCCCACTTCACTCGCCCGCGCGGCGATGAACGCGTCCGAGATCAACCCACGCGCGGGCACACT
Organism: uncultured Gemmatimonadota bacterium; assembly: GCA_946479995.1. Next base: position 3,219 of record CAMLIU010000317.1, read on the forward strand.
GCGCCAGCGGGGGTCGAAGTTCGCGCGGTTCGCCGTCTGTCCCACGCGCATCGCGGAAACGAAGAGGTCGAAGGCGCGGGCGTCCTTCGTCGGCAGGCCCAGCGAGCGGAGCCGCGCCGGGTCGAGCAGCTTGACCGTCTCCACGAGCTGCAG
>CAMLIU010000318.1 GCA_946479995.1 uncultured Gemmatimonadota bacterium
TACGGCTGAATCAACTGCATCCACGTACTCCCGCAGTTGCGGGAGCTGGAAGCACGCTACCCTGATTCGCTCGCCGTCGTCGGCGTGCACAGCGGCAAGTACATCACCGAGCGGGAGACGCCGCGCGTCCGCGACGCGTCCATCCGGCTCGACGCCATCCATCCCACGCTCAACGACCGCCAGTTCCGCGTCTGGCGCGCCTACGCCGTGCGCGCCTGGCCCACGCTCGTCGCCATCGACCCCGCGGGGCGCGTGATCGGCATGCACGCCGGCGAATTCACCGCCGAGTCGCTCATCCCCTTCGTCGATCGCACGCTCACCGACGCTCGCGCGGCGGGAACGCTCGTCGAGGGCGGCATGCACCTCGAGCCCGATCCCCCCACCGTCGCCCCGGGCGAGCTCGCCTTTCCCGGAAAGGTCGTCCTCGACGGACGCCGGCTCGCCATCGCCGACAGCGGACATCATCGCATCCTCGTTGGCACGCTCGACGACGATGGCAAAAGCCTGCGCGTCGAGCGCATCGTCGGGGACGGCACGGCCGGCTTCCGCGACGGAGACGCGGCACGTTTTCGTCATCCGCAGGGGATGGCCTTCCGCGGTGATCGGCTCTACGTGGCGGACGCGGGCAACCACGCCGTGCGCGAGATCTCGCTCACCTCGGGCGCCGTGCGCACGATTGCCGGCACCGGTCACCAGCTGCGCACCCAGCGTGACATGGCCGCCGGGGCACTCAGCTCGCCGTGGGATCTCTCCCTCGCCGGGACGCGGCTTCACGTCGCCATGGCCGGCATCCATCGCCTCTGGACCATCGACCTCGACACCGGTACCGCGGCGCCCTCCAGCGGCACCGGCGCCGAAGAGCTGCACGACGGCCCGCACGCGCAGGCCGCGCTCGCGCAACCCATGGGGATCGGTGTCGCGGGTGAGACCATCGCCTTCGCCGATTCCGAGTCGAGCGCCATCCGCCTCGCGGACCTGGACCCCGCGGGCGGGGTGCGCACCATCGTCGGGACGGGACTCTTCGATTTCGGTGATGTGGATGGCGTGGGCGACGAGGCGCGCCTGCAGCACCCGCAGGGAATCGCCGTCGCCGAAGACGGTCGCCTGCTCGTCTGCGATTCCTACAACGATTCACTGCGTTGGGTGGATCCCGTTTCGCGCCGCGTCACCACGTGGCTGCGCGGCCTGCACGAACCGGAAGGACTCGCCCTCGACGCGCGCTTCGTCTACGTGGCCGACACCAACGCGCATCGCGTCGCCATCGTCAATCGCACCGACGGGAGCGTGCACCCGCTGCGCATCGAACGCTGAACGCGCCCGTCAGCACCGCCAGGCGCTGACATTTTCTGTCACGTGCTCGCGCCGGCGCATGCCGGCCAGCACGGTGCGCACGGCGGGCAGCGACGCGGCGAAGCGCAGTGCGCGCTGGGCGTCCGTCGCGCACCCGGGGAGCAGCTCCCGCACCTCCGCCGGCAGTCCGTCGGTCAGGCGCCCCTGCATGAGTGGTGCACTTGCAACGACGGCCACGCCCAGCGCATCCGCTGCCTCGACGAGGGGGACACGATGGCGGCCAAGTGCCTGCGTTGGCAGCCGCGCCGCCTCCGGCATCGCCAGGCTGACCGGCAGCTGCACGGCGCGGAAGTGATGCAGCGTCCCGCCCACCTCGCGCGCCAGTCCAACAAGCGAGGCGAGCGAGAGGTGCTGCCGATGCTCGGGCGGCACGCGCAGCCCCGTCCATGTCGCACACCCGTAACCGCCGATCTCTCCCGCCGTCGCGCGCTCCTCGAGCAGCACGAATGCCGCGCGCAGCCGCGTCGTGAACGTCGCACGGTCCACGCCGAGCAGCTGCTCCTCGGGGTTGTGCACGTAATAGAGGTCGATCGCCTCCACGCCCAGGTTCTGCCGGCTGCGCGCCAGCTGCCACGAGAGGAACTTCGGCGAGATGCAGTGCCCGCCACGCACCAGCTCCCCGCGCGCCACGACGCCCGTGGCGAACAGCTCGCGCTCGAGCCATGTATCGTAGTCCTGGCGCGAGGTCGGCGGGATGCCGTCGAACGCGACGTACCCGCCCTTCGTGCAGAGCACGATCTCGTCGCGGGTCGCCCGCCCCTCGGCAATGCACTCCGCCATCGCGCGCCCCACAACGCGCTCCGATCGCTGGCCACGGTAGTTGATCGCGCTGTCGATCACGTTGACGCCAAGGCCGATCGCCGTGCGAATCGCATCCATGTACGCGGCATCATCGGCGTCCGTGCAATCGCCCAGATAGGTGCCGACGCCGAGCGCGCTCACCGCCAGCTCGCGAGGCAGCTCACGGCGGAACTCCGGGCCACTCGCCGATCGCGCGACGAACCGCCTCGTACCCTCCGTCGTCGCCTGGCGCGCGTCGCGCGGAGCGGAAGTGGACGGTGGCGGTGCGAGGCGCGCGCCGTCCCGCGGCATGGAGTCGAACGTGCGCGGAGACATGGATTGCAGACGCTACGGCCCGAAGGCCATGGCAGCAAGGCCCGGGGCGACCTTCCTGCCCGTGCCGGCACTTACGTTGCGGTCGTGCCAGGTGCCGCCGCGCCGGTGGTCCCGCATGCGCTGGCGCCATCTCCACCTCGTTCCTCAACCCGGAATCTGCTCGTGAAGCGATTCATCGCCGTTCTGCTCGCTGGCGCCGTTGCCTGCGCGCCCCAGCATGCCCAGGTCCTCACCCCGGTGCGCATCGATACGTCGGGCGCGATGACCGTCGCGTCCGCTCCCGTGGCGACTGCCGCGCCGGCCAGCACCCAATCCATCCGCACTACTGCCGACGATCCCCTCGCCCGCATCGATCGCATGGACTGGCCGGGTCCCAACGTCTATCGCACGGCGAGCGGGATGCCCGGCCCGCAGTACTGGCAGCAGCGCGCCGACTACACCATCAGCGCCACGCTCGACACCGCTGCCCAGCGCGTCAGCGGCTCCGTCACCATCCGCTACACGAACAACTCGCCGGACACCCTGCGCTTCGTCTGGCTGCAGCTCGACCAGAACCTCTACAAGCCCGGCAGCAAGGGCTCGGCGCTCTTTCCCGCCGACTCACGGTGGGGCGTGCGCGGCTTCCAGGGCGGCTTCGAGCTGAGCGGCGTGCAGGTGAACGGCCGCGGTGCCACCGTGCGCGTGGACGACACCATGGGCCGTATCGACCTCGCGCAGCCCATCGCACCGGCCGGGGGCAAGGCCACCATCTCCATGAACTTCGCCTTCCGCGTCCCCGAGCACGGCTCCGATCGCATGGGGCGCGACAGCGCGCTCTACGAGATCGCGCAGTGGTATCCGCGCATGGCCGTCTACGACGACATCCGCGGCTGGAACACCGA
>CAMLIU010000319.1 GCA_946479995.1 uncultured Gemmatimonadota bacterium
CGATGCGGTCGCCCTCCTGCACGCCGCCCTCCTCGGCGGGCGTGTTGGGGAACACCCGCGCCACGACGATGCTCGTTCCCGCACCCCGCTTCTGCTCCTCGAGCAGCATGCCGACGCCGCCGTAGCGTCCGCCCACGTTCCGGTTGAACTCCTCGTTCTGTTTGGGCGCGAGCAGCTCGCTGTATGGGTCGTTCAGCTCGTGCACCAGGCCGCGCGCCGCCTTCTCGAACACCTCGTTCCCCGCCAGGGTGTCCACGTAGCGGTTCGCCACGATCGAGAGCACCTGGTCGAACAGCTTCGGCGTGGCCTGCGGAGGCGCCTGCTGCAGCAGGAACCCACCAGCCACCATCGGGATCAGGAACAGCGACGCGACGGCCGCGGTGCGGGGGCGGAACATGCGGTGGACCTCGAGGAAGTGAAGCCGGCGGGCGGGCGCGGGCCGGATTTCGAAATGTAAGGGATTCGCCGGTGAGTGTTAGACGGGGATGGACGCGGCAGGGTTGCACACGACAGCTTCAATCCGCCGCCTCGACCATCCAAGCAGGGTCTCCCCAATTTCTTCACGAAAACCCATGCCCCGTCGTCTCTTCGCCGCCCTCGCCTTGCTCGCTGCCTGCTCCGCCCCGCAGCCAGCAGCCTCCCCACCCGCAACCGGCAGTGACGACGCTCACGCTCGGCTCCCCACCGGCGTCCATCTCGATCCCGCCGCGCCGCTCCATGTGGTGGGCCAGATGCCGCTCGCCATGACGGACGCGCCCGAAGGGGATCGTGTGGTGCTGCTCATGAATGGCTGGCGCGAGGAAGGAATCCAGGTGGTCGATCGCGCCAGCGGACGGGTGCTGCAGTCGCTCACCCTCCCCGCGGTCTTCCTCGGCCTGCAGTTCTCTCCCGACGGGCGCACGCTGTACGTGTCGGGCGGGAACGGCGACGTCGTCTACCGGCTCGACTGGAGCGGCGGTGCCGCGACCCTTCGCGACAGCATCGTGCTCCAGCCGAAGCGGCGACCGAATGCGAACGGCACGCGCTACCCGGCAGGGCTGGCACTCTCGCGCGACGGCCGCACGTTGTACGTCGCCGAGAACCTGGCTGACTCGCTCGCCGTCGTGGACCTCGCCAGCGGCCAGGTCGTGCAGCGCGTCGCGACCGGCCACTACCCGTACGCCGTGGTCGTGGCACCCGACGGCGGCGTGTACGTCTCCGACTGGGGCGGCTGGGATCTCTCCACCTTCGCTGCCGAGGGCGACGGCCGACTTCGCGCCACCGGTGACATCCGCGTGGGCCGCCATCCTTCCGCACTCCTGCTCAACCCGCGCGGGAACCGGATCTTCGTCGCCACGGCGAGCACCGATCGCGTGGTGTCGGTGGACCTCGCCCGCCGCCGCGTGATCGGGGAGCTGCTCGATCCGCCGCCGGCGGGACCTGGCGAAGGCAGCACTCCCAACGCCCTCGCCCTCTCGGGCGACGGCACGCGCCTCTTCGTCGCCGAGGCGGACGCGAACGCCGTGGCCGTGTTCGACCTCTCCGCCATGTCGAGCGGCGTGGCAGGCGCCAGAGGCGACGACCTCCTGGCCGGCCGCATCCCGACCGGCTGGTATCCCACGTCTCTGCTCGCGCGCGGCGACACGCTCGTCGTCGCCAGCGGCAAGGGGAGCGGCACCTTCCCGAACCCCGACGGTCCGCAGCCAGTGCCGGAGCGCCAGCACCCTGGGCCGCGGGGCGTCAATCGCACGCTCTCGCAGCTGAACGGCGGCTTGATGATCGCGCCGGTCGCGCGCGCGAGCGGCGAGGCCCTCGCCCGCTACAGCGCACGCGTGGCCCAGGCCAACGGCTGGACGACGCCGCGCACCGCCGCCCGCGGCTATCCGCCGTTCGAGCACGTGATCTACATCGTGAAGGAAAACCGCACCTACGACCAGGTGCTGGGCGACCTGCCGCAGGCCGACGGCGACACGTCGCTCGTGCTCTTCGGCCGCGACGTGACGCCGAATCACCACGGCCTCGCCGAGCGCTTCGGGATCTTCGACCGCTTCTTCGTGAATGCCGAGGTGAGTCCCGACGGCCACAACTGGAGCATGGCGGCCTACACCACCGACTACCTGCAGAAGACGGTGCCGCTGAACTACTCGGGTCGCGGGCGCTCCTACGAGTACGAAGGGGCGAATTTCGGGACCCGCACCGTGGTTCCCAATGATGACCCGGCTGCCCCCGCGCGCGGCTACCTCTGGGATCTCATTCAGCGGAAGGGGCTCACCTTCCGGAACTACGGCGAGTTCGTGATCCCGGAACGCGCCGACCCCGACGACGTGCTGCCGCCCGGCTATCGCGGCAACAAGCCCTTCCTCGCGTCGCACACCAACCCGGCGTATCCGGGCTTCGACCTCAACATCACCGACCAGCACCGCGCCGACGTGTGGCTCGCCGAGCTCACCGAGTTCACGAAGCGCGGCGTGATGCCGGCATTCGAGATCATCCGCCTGCCGAACGACCACACCGCTGGGGCGCGTGCCGGCGCGCCCACTCCACAGGCGTACGCGGCGGACAACGACCTCGCGCTCGGGCGCATGATCGACGCGCTCAGCCGCAGTCCGTTCTGGAAGAGCACCGTCGTATTCGTGGTCGAGGACGACGCGCAGAACGGGCCGGACCACGTGGATTCACACCGGTCGCCGGTGCTCATCATCTCCCCGTACTCGCGCGCCGGGGTGGTGCACCGCTTCGCCAACACCACCGACGTCATCCGCACCATGGAAGAGATCCTCGGCCTCGACGCCCTGTCGCAGTTCGACTATTACGGGCGTCCCCTGCGCGACATCTGGAGCGCCACGCCGGACCTCACGCCATGGAGCGTGTTGACGCCGAAGGTTGACATGAACGCGAAGAATCCCGCGAACACGCGCGGCGCGAGCGAGTCGGCGAAGCTCGATCTCGAGATCGAGGACGTGGCGGCCGAGGATCCGTTCAACCGGATCATCTGGGACGCCGTGAAGCCGGGGGTGCCGTATCCGGGTGCGCGGCGAGGCGCGACGCTGGAGGCAGTGCGGCGGTAGGAGGAGTCGGACCCGCCGGCGGCCGGCGGCCGCCGGCTCGTCGGACGGTCTGACCCGCTCGCCGCCTGCGGCGGCTGCTCTTCGGACGGTCGAACTACGAAAGGCACACCAGACCAAGTCCGGTGTGCCCTTGGCGTGACCGCCCGACGAAGAGCGGCGCGCAGCGCCGCGAATGGGTCAGACCGTCAGACGAGCGAGCCGGCGCGTCGCGCCGGCTCGCGGGTCCGACTAGTTCTTGTGCCTGAACGTGATCCGGCCGCGCGTCAGGTCGTACGGCGAGACCTC
>CAMLIU010000320.1 GCA_946479995.1 uncultured Gemmatimonadota bacterium
GCGATCGCCACGCTCCATCAGTGCCCGCACGCGTTTGTAGTCATCGAGCGTGCGAAAGTAGATGATCTGGTCGCCACCGACCGGCAGGCGGCGCGGCGTGCAGCCGGTGGCCAGGAGCAGCTTGCCGAAGCGGTACACCGTGCCCTGGTCATCCGTGACCTGCTTGCGCTGGGCGTCCAGCGTCCGGGCCGTCCGAGCCTGGTGGAACGTCACCGTGCTGCTGTCTGCCGTCCGCCAGATGCTGCTCAACGGTTTGCCGCGCCAGAGCCACTTGGACAGTGGCGGCCGGTCGTAGGGGCGATACGGCTCGGCGGTGATCACTCCGATGGAGCCGGTGTCGTCCACCTCGCGGATGCCCGAGATGGCCGCGGCCGACGCCATCCCGCCTCCGACGATCAGATAGGTATAGTCCGGCATGTGCGTTCTCACGACGAGGGCGACACTGGATCGCGGCGTGTGCTCGAAGGTGGACGCGGATGGCCCCCCGTCTCGCCGCGCACCTCGAGCCGTGCCATGACCCGCATGCGGTGCGCCATCGGTCGCGGCCCCGGAAGCAGATGCCGGATATCGTGGGCACTCGTGGGCACCGCGAAGGAGGCGACCGGCCTGTACAGCGGAGGACCGCAACGCGACGACGGTCCCTGCCCCCCCAGGCGCACCGGCCAGGCCGCTGGGCCGCGGACGCACCTTTCGTGCGCGGTTGCCTTTCATCTCAGCTACCCGGATTACGAGAAGAGCGAGTGGTCAGAACTCGCCTCTTTGCTCTCGAGGCTCGGCGTTGACTCTTAGCATACGTGGTTCAGGACTGTCGCGCCTGGTACCTCTAACTAGCTGTTGCAGCGGCCGGGCGCGCGCGCTGCCGCGTATGTGGGTCGCTGGACAGCATCGGGCGGCTCCGAACGTCAACTTGCCTGGCAGGCTGAAACGCCCGCAGGTGAACGCTGGCGTCGGGCGTCTGAGCACGCCTCCCGATACGGAAAGAACAGAGAGGGTCCCATCGTTGGATGCTCAGCTCGCGCGCAACGCGACGGCCGGTTCGATCCGCGCCGCTCGGATCGCCGGGATCAAGCACGCGCCGATCCCGACAACGGCCATGATCAGCGCCACGATGGTGAGCGTGACCGGATCACGCGGAGGCACTCCGAACAACAGGCCCCGCATCAGCCGCGTCAGCGACAATGCGCCCGCGGCACCGACCGCGAGCCCGATGAGGACGAGGCGCCCGCCTTCCGACAACACCATGCGCTGCACCCTGCCGCTGTCGGCACCGAGGCTCATCCGAACGCCGATCTCGTTCGTGCGGGCGCTCACCGAGAACGCCAGCACACCCGCGATCCCCACCGCCGCGACGATCATTGCGAGAATGCCGAAGGACGACACGAGTATCGCGTTCAGGCGCCTCGGCGCCACACTTTCATCGCGGATCTGGTCCACGGTCAGCACCTTCTCGATGGGTTGCTCCGGGGCCGCCTGTCGCACCACGCGGGTCGCTGCCGCGGCGAGCGACGACGGATTCAACCTGGTGCGTATCACGAAGCCGCCCGAGGGAAAATCGCCCTGCGCGAAGGGAATGAAAGTGGCCGGAATCGGCGTCGCGTCGAGCCCACCGTCCTTCGTATCTCCCACCACCCCGACCACCGTGCGCCAGTCGCCCGACACACCGATGAACTTCAGCACTTCGCCGGTCCACGCCACCCGCTGGCCAATGGGATCCTGATTCGGAAAGAGCTGGCTGGCGAGCGTCTTGTTCAGGATCACGACACGCGGACTCCCCGCGCGATCGGTGGATGTGAATGCGCGTCCCTGCAGCAGCGGAATTCCCGCGGCGCTGAAGTAGTCGGGACTCGCTGTGCGATATTCGGAGTGCGGCTGCGCCTGCCCCGGTGCGACCGGGTGGCCGTCGGCCCTGATGTCGAGCGTGATGCCGGATGCACGGAGAGGCATGGTGGATCCGATCCCCACCGCCGACACGCCGGGCAGCGCCGCAAGCTGGCTCCCTATCCGTTCGTACTGCGCAATGCTCGCCGCGGGACTCGCGCCGTCGAAGTCCTTCGGCACCTCCATCGTCAGCACGTTCTCCGTGTCGATGCCGGAGTCGACGCGTGAGAGGCGCTGCATCGTTCTCGTCAGCAGTCCAGCGCCCGTGAGCAACATCACCGAAACGGCGACCTGCGCGACGACGAGCGTCTGCTGAAGTCGTTGCCGGCGGAGGTTGCCGGTCGTGCGCCTGCCGCCGGCGGCCAACGAGGCGCCGAGCGTTCGCTCGCTCGCGAGACCGGGTGCGAACGAGAGAAGCACCGCCACGACGACGGCCAGCAGGAGGCTGAATCCGAGCACGGCGCCATCGATGCGTATCTCGCCCGCGCGCGGGCTGTAGCGCGCCGCGAATGTAGTGAGCATGCGCAGACCGCCGAACGCGATCAGCAGGCCGAGGAGGCTGCCGGCGACGGCCAGCACGAGGTTCTCCGCCAGCAGGAGCCGGCGCAGCCGCGAGGCGCCTGCACCAAGCGCGGCGCGAACGACCAGTTCCTGCTCTCGGCGCACCCCCCGCATGAGCGTCAGGTTGGCGACATTCGCGCACGCGATGATCAACACGAACGCGGCCGCGCCCATCAGGAGCAGCATCGTGAGGCGCGCCCGCTGGCCGAGTATCTCCTGGAACGGCGTCAGCGTCACCTGGAAGCCGGAGCCGGCATCGTAGGCTTCCGGATGGTCGGCGTGCGCGCGCGCCGTGATCGCGGCGACTTCCGCGCGCGCCTGCTCGACGCTCGCGCCGGGCGCGAGGCGAGCGATCATCGAGGTCATGCGGTGCGTGCGTCCCGTCACCATCATCGCACTCAGGTGGTGCTCGCTGTTCACCATGTTCATGAGGGCGTCGATGTGGGTCGGATAGAACGGTGCCGGCTGCAGCACGCCCACCACGGTGACGGCGTGGCCGCCCACGCGCAGCGTTCGGCCGACGACCGTGGGATCGCCGCCGAACCGCTTCTGCCAGTAGTCGTACGTCAGCATCATGACCGGCGCCGCGGACCTGCCGTCGTCGCCCTCCGTGAAGCTCCGACCGAGCACGGGCGAGAGCCCCATCACCGAGAAGTAATTGCCCGTCACGAGCCCCGCGTCGATGCGCACCGCGTCGTTCTCGCCCACGAGCGTGAACGTGATGGGCGAATATTCGGCGATGCCGGCCAGCGTGTGAGATCCGGAGCGGAAGTCCTCGATCTCGGGAACGGAGAAGCCGATGTCCTCGCCGCCGGGGCCGCGGATGGACTGCCTCAGGTACATCAGGCGGTCGCCGTCGCGGTTGGGCAGTGGCTTGAGCATGACACCG
>CAMLIU010000321.1 GCA_946479995.1 uncultured Gemmatimonadota bacterium
ATCGGCGCCATGCGCCTGAGCACCGCCTCGCGCGATACACCGTGCGCCCGCCAGGTGCCACCATCACCCGCCGCGTCATTCAATAACAGCGCCTGGAAGCGATCGAGCGCGTTGGCGAACCGCGCCTCCTTCGTGTGGTTCGCCTCGAACTCGTCCCACCGGGCGCGGAACTCGCCCGCCACGTCCTCCGGCAGCAGTCCGAAGATCCGCTCCGCCGCCGCCGTCTCGCGATCGAGCTTGCCGACGTTTCCCGCCACGTCGAAGGCGAAGGTGTCGTCGGCGTCGATCTCCACCACGTCGTGCACGAGCAGGAGCTCGATCGCCCGTGACAGGTCGGTGCCGGACGGCGCGTACTCGCCGAGCGCGAGCGCCATCATGGCGAGATGCCACGAATGCTCGGCGCTGTTCTCGCGGCGCGAGCGGTCGATGAGCGACGTGCGGCGCAGCACGCCCTTGAGCTTGTCGAGCTCACGCACGAAGCGGAGCTGGTGGTCGAGGCGGTCGGACACGGACGAAAGATACGAGTGGTGCGCGGCAAGGGGCACGACTGCGTGGCGGCGATGGCGATCGCTATGATATGGAAGGGGCTTCACGTGCAAACCCGGGAAAGCTGCGATCCATGTACATCACCGAAGGCGGCCTCGACGACTCACGCGTCGTCGAGCTGCTGGATATCCACGTCGTCCGTGCCCTGGCGGAGGGCCGTGGCAGCGGTCACGCACTCGACCTCGCGGCGCTGATGCGAGCGCCCGACCTCACCTTCTGGTCCGCGTGGGAGGACGACACACGGATGACGCTCGTCGGCATCATGGCACTCAGGGCGCTGTCACGCGAACACGGCGAGGTCAAGTCGATGCACGTGGCGGAGCGCATGCGAGGACGCGGCTATGGCGCGGCGATGGTGCAGCACATCATCGGGGCGGCGCGGGCGCGGGGGATGTCGCGCCTCAGCCTCGAGACGGGATCCTGGCCATTCTTCGCACCGGCGCGCGCGCTCTACGCGCGCCTCGGCTTCGTGGAGTGCGAGCCGTTCGACGGCTACGTGCCCGACCCGAGCAGCGTGTTCATGACGCTCGCCCTGCGCTGACCGGCTGGCGCATCCGCTCGACCAACACCGACGCGAGCCGCGCCACCCACATGAGGAAGTCGTCGTGCCGCAGGTGATAATCCCAGCACGAACGGATCACCACGGCGTCGAACCTCGTCCAGTCCACCGACGAATCGCTCCACACGGCGGCGGTGGCATGCACGCCACGCGCGGCCAGCGCGGGGATGAGCAGCTGGTCGTCCGAGTACGCGTCGGGGAGGGCAGCCTGCGTGGCGAGGGCGACGCGAGCAGTCGCGGGCATGTCTTCCACGAGCGAGCTTAGGGCTACGCGGCGCGGCTCGTGCGCACCGCTCGCCGGCGAACGACTACGCCCGCACCGATGACGATCGCCACGGTGCCCAGCACCGCTGCGATCCACCACCGCGCACGGCTCGGCGCCTCGAGGGGCACGCGCATCGTCGGATCCCCGATCACCGCGAACGACGCCCAGTCGCGCACCGGCGCGCCGCGCCGCATCGCCGCCAGCTTCGCCTCGCGCAGCGCCGAGCCCACCGTGGCGCCCTGCGACAGGGCGCGGTAGAAATCCTCGATCACCGCCACCGTCTCGTGGTCATCGATGGGCCACGACGTGGCGACCACCGCGCGCGCGCCCGCGGCGAGCAGGGGCGCCGTGAGCCCCTGCACCCCTTCGCCGTCCACCACAACGCCCCCCGCCGAGCGACAGGCGGAGAGCACCACGAGGTCGGAGCGCAGCGGGAGCGCGGCCAGGTCGCCCGGCGACAGGAGTCCGTCGTCTCCCGCGCTCGGCGCGAGCACGATGGCGCTCTTCAGCAGCGAGCGCTCGTCCACGAGGGCGTGCGTGGCGAAGTGGAGCACGCGGAAGGAGTCGAGCGGTGCACGCCGCAAGTATGCCGCCGTGGCCTCGTCGCGCAGCCGCGCGATGGAGGCCCCACCGTAGCTCGCCGCGATGCGTGCCTCGCGACCACTTTCCGGCAGGCGCGCGAACGCCGCGAGCGAATCGCCGCCGCGCATGGTGCGCGCATCGCGCGACGCGAGCTGCAGCTCCGTGCGCACGCGCTCCACGTTGAACGCCGGGTCGCCGAAGGCGAGCACGCGCGCGGGGCCGGCCGCGCTCGCGGCACCGCGCTTCCACAGCAGCGCCGCCACCGCCGCGGAGGGCGCGAGGGAGATCTCGAAGCGCTCCAGCGCGGCGCGTCCGTCGCGCAGCCGCAGCGCGTCGAAGGGGACGCGATGCAGGCCGCCATCGGGGACGATCACCAGCCGCGTCACGGTCGCGCCGAGGGAGTCGAGCGCCGGCGCCAGCAGCGCATCGCCGAGCCCGCGCGCCAGGAGGAGGGCGTCGTCGCCGCTCTCGATGGCGGCGAGCAGCCGGCGCACGAGGGGGAGCAGGGTGTCCGCACTCGCCAGCGCCAGCGTGCGCACGCCCCGTCGCGTGGTGACGAACAGCGTGGTGGGCGCGCCGCGCGCGCCGGTCACGTACTCCAGCAGCGCCACGTCGTCGCCAGGAAGGGCGCTCCGCACGGTGGCCGCGGTGACGCGGGCGACGTCGATCGCCGAGCCGCGCGCCACGGAGTCGGGATGCGCGCCCGAGCGGAGTGCGCTGGCCTGCACCATCCGTTCGGCGAGGGTGCGGGCGCGGCGGCGCTCCGCCTGCTCGAACGCCGCGTCCCGTTGTCCGCGCGCCGCGAGCGCGGCGATGGTGCGGGCGAAGTAGGCGTCCCGGTCCCCCTGCTCGTAGGCCGAGGTCTGGAAGGCCAGAAGCCGAAGGGTCGAGTCGGTCTGGGTGGACCTCCACTGCTCGAGTGCGTCGGCGGCGCGCGACAGCCGCCGTGCAGCCGCCGACGCATTGCCGGTGCGCGCCTCGATCTCGGCGAGCCGCACCTGCACGTCCCACCGCGCCACGCCGTCGTCGGCGCGCAGGCCGTCCAGGTAGCGCGTCAGCAGCCTGGATGCATCCGCATCGTGGCCGCGCCGCTGCTCCAGGCGCGCATGGTCGTACACGAGGGCGTCAGCGGCGCCGGGGATCCTGTGTCGCTGCACCACCGAGTCCGCGAGGTGGAGCTCGTGTGCGGCGGCGTCGAGGTCGCCGCGGGCCATGGCGATGTGGACGAGCCCGCGCCGCGCCAGCACCTCGTCGGTGATCTCGCGGCTGCGCTCGAAGTGGGCGAGGATCTGCCGCTGGATCGTCTCGGCGGAGTCGAGCCAGCCGGCGTCCATGAGGGCGTTCACCTGGTAGTTGCGCACCACGA
>CAMLIU010000322.1 GCA_946479995.1 uncultured Gemmatimonadota bacterium
GACGGCTCAGTACGCCGCGCGCTGCTCGCTCCAGAGCTGCGGATAGTGCTGCTTCAGCGCCGCGATCTTCGGCAGGTCGTTGTAGCGCACGTACGCCTCGTATGGATGGAGTGTGGTGTAATCCTGGTGATACGGGGCGGCGACGTAGAAGTCCTTGAGCGGCGCCACCTCGGTCACGATCTTCCCCTTCACCGTGCCGCTCCGCTGCAGCCAGGCGATGTACTGCAGGGTGGCCGCGCGCTGCTCCTGACGGGTATAGAACACCGCCGAGCGATACTGCGGGCCGACGTCGGGTCCCTGCCGGTCGAGCTGGGTGGGGTCGTGCACGACGTCGAAGAAGAGCTGGAGCAGCGTGGCGTACGACACCACCGCCGGATCGAAGATGATGCGCACGGATTCCGCGTTCCCCGTGCGCCCCGTGCTCACCTGTTCGTAGGTGGGATTGGCGACCCTGCCGCCGGCGTAGCCGGACGTGGCCGTCACGACGCCCCTCACGTGCTGGAATACTGCCTGCACGCCCCAGAAGCAGCCGCCGGCGAAGACGACGGTGTCGCGCTGGGCTGGCTTCACCGTGACGCTGGCGCGTGCGACCGCCAGATCCGCGGGAGCCGAGATCGGAGAAACGGGAGCCGACACGAGCGTCAGGAGAGCGAGAGCTGCCTCGAGCACGGAGTCCTCCAGGATGACGTGAACCGGTGCCGCGCTGCCCCGCCCCTGCGGGAGCGGGCTCCTGCCCTATCGGGGTGAGACCGGCGCAAGCACCACACCGTCACGCGTTCGCGCCATCACGCGCAGGCCCGGCAGGTCGGTGAGCCTGCGCGCCACGACGTCATCGGCGTTCGGCGCATCGAACACGAGCGCCCTCCCGTCACGCCGGCGCAGCGTATCCACGAAGTCGGCGAGCGCCGTGCTGTCGTCCGTCGCCGGCAGCGAGTACGACGCCCGGTGCAGGTGGAAGTACACCGCAGCCGGCCAGTTGGTGTAGAGCGGATGCGACGCGCCATCGGTGCGCGCCCAGTCGAGCACCGGGCTGCGCCGCCATTCCTCCCCGGCGAAGTCGGAACCGTAGTCGAGCGCGAACCGGCCGTAGTCCATCGCCACGCTGGCACTCGCCACGCACCAGCAGGCGAGCGCGAGACCCACGACAGCGCGCACACCGCGTGAGCCCGCCGCACGCCACCAGCAGGCGATGGCCACCGCCGTCGCAGTGGTAGCGAGCAGCAGGAAGGGCGCGAGGATGCGCTCGTCGAGCGGGATGGCGGGATCGGCGACGAGTCGCGACACGAGGATCATCGCCGCGTAGCAGGCGAGGAGCAGGGCGCACGCGCGCAGTGTTCGCCACGCGCGGCGCCGGGGGTCGGCGCGTGCCGCGTGCGCGCCGAGCCCGACGATCACGGCGAGTACGGTCGCGGCCACGAGCGCGATCACCGGGCGATGTGGCACCGTCCATTCGGCGTCGGTCTCGGGCACCAGCCAGTCGCGCAGCGTCGCACCGCCCTCGCGCAGTGTCGGGCCCAGGTCGCCGTAGAGTGCGAAGTGGCGGATGGCGTGCTCGCCGCCCGTCGCGATCCGCGTGCGCACCACCCAGGCGACCACGAGCAGCACGGCGGGCAGCATGGCCGTCGCCGCCTGGCGCACCCGCTCCTGCCACGGCGCGCGGCGCGTGAACGACCAGAGCACCGCCGCCCCGGCGAGCGACACGCCTGCATAGCGCACCATCGCGCCGAGCGCGGCCGCGATGCCGGCGCGCAGCGGACGATCGGGCGCGTACACCATGGCCGCGAGCGTGAGCGCGAGCAGGGCGAGGAAGAGCGGCTCGCTGAGCACGGAGAGATGCACCGTCGCCATCGCCGGCATGACGAGGAGCGCGACGCCCGCCGCCACCGCGGCAATCATGTTCGTCGCTGCGCCGACGACGAGCACGAGCGTGATCACGGTGACTGCGGCGGCGAGGGCGTTCACGAGCCGCGCCGCCTGTGGCGGCGTCATGCCGAGCGCGACGGGGATCGCGAGCGCGGTGGAGTAGCCGGGCGGAAAGTGCGCGAGCGGCGAGGTGCTGTCGGCGCTCGTCCACTCCGCGGTAGGAATGCGATACGTCCCGTGCGCCACGAGCGACTCGGCGGCGCCCATGTACGAGAGCGCGTCGGGATCGAGCCCGGGGCCGGGCGGGTCGGTCACGACCAGGACGAGGGCGAACGCCAGGAGCCCGATCAGGGCCGCAGGTACAAGTCGCACAAGGAGTTGCCGCCTGCGCTCTCGATCGGTCATCCTGGCGGCTGTTGCGGTTTCGGGTTTCGTTCGGTAGAGTCTGACACGCTCGACCACCTTCGGTGGCCTGCTCGCCGGACGGTCTCTGCACTGGCGCACAAGCTTGCTCAGGTGTGCAGTTCGACCGTCAGGCGAAGAGCGGCCGAAGGCCGCGAATGAGTCGGACGAGCAGCCGGCACGAAGTACCGGCGAGCGGATCCGACTGTCCGACTCTTTCGGTTTTTATTCGGCTTCTGGCACCCTACCTGCCTCATCCTCCGGCATGTCGCTCTCCCTCGCCGAGCTCGTTCGGCTCCTCCCGCCCCCAGCGCCGCCGGCGCCGGCGATCCCCACCGGGATCGCGGCGCTCGACGCGGCGCTGCCGGGCGGAGGACTGCCGCGCGGTCGGCTCACCGAGCTGGCCGGTCCGGCGGGGAGCGGAAAGACGACGATCGCCCGCGCCATCGTGGAAACCACCGTCGCCGATCGTGGCTGGGTGGCCTACATCGACGCGCAGCGCACCCTCGACCCGCGCGACTGGGCGCATCTGGGCGACGCGGAAGGCGTATGGATGATCCGCCCCCACGATGCCACGCGCGCCGCGTGGTGTGCCGACGTCCTGCTCCGCAGCGGCGCCTTCGCCCTCGTGGTGCTCGACGGCGCACCGGCGCTCACGCGCTCCAACGCGGTGCGCCTCACCCGCCTCGCGCGCGATGCCGACTGCGCGCTCCTCGTGCTCGGCGACCGCGCGGGTGCAGCGACCCAGCTCGGCGGCGCGGTGCGGCTCGTCGTCGAGCGGCCGACGCCGGGGCAGCGACGACGACCCGCGCGGCTCGACGCGCGGAGGGAACGACCAGGCAGGGCAGCGCTCGAGCAGGGAGGAAACAGCAGCACGAGCAGCATCGATGGTGGCCCGACGCGCACGATCCTCGTGCGCGTCGAGAAGGGGGGGACGCTTCGAACCGTGGAGGTGAGCTGTGCAGTCGCAGTGGCGCGTCGCCTGTGTGCGCATCCCGAGGTTCCCGATCGGCGCGGTGTGGCGCGCGGCCCGGCGGGGGGAA
>CAMLIU010000323.1 GCA_946479995.1 uncultured Gemmatimonadota bacterium
GTCTTCCTCTACGAGCGCGCCGCCACGCGCCCCGACCGCGAGAACCTCGCTGATGTCCGCCGCGGGCAGTTCGAGGGGCTGCGCGACGAGATCGGGCGCACCCCGCAGCGCACGCCGGACTTCGGCCCCTCGATCATCCATCCCACCGCCGGCGCCGTCGCCATCGGCGCGCGGCCCTTCCTCGTCGCCTACAACGTCTACCTCGGCCCCGCCTCCAACCTGCCGATCGCCAAGGAAGTGGCGAAGGCGGTGCGCGGCTCCGTGGGCGGCCTCAAGTACGTGAAGGGGCTCGGCTTCGAGGTGGACGGCCAGGCGCAGGTGTCCATGAACCTCGTGGACACGGAGAAGACGCCGCTCCACCAGGCGTACGACATGGTGAAGATGGAGGCCGAGGCGCGTGGCGTGACGCCAACGTGGAGTGAGCTCGTCGGACTCGTCCCCGAGCGCGTGCTCTTCGAAGCCGCCGCGCGACACATCCGCCTGCGCAACTTCTCCACCGACATGGTGCTCGAGCGGAAGGTGCGCGCGGCGATCGCCGGCGGCGAGTCGCTGAGCGGCTTCGTCGGCTCGGTCGCGTCGCCATCCCCCACGCCGGGAGGCGGGAGCGTCGCCGCCCACGCCGGCGCCCTCGCCGCGGCGCTGGCGCAGATGGTCGCCGGCCTGACGGTGGGGAAGAAGAAGTACGCCGCCGTCGACGCCGACATGCGCGAGCTCGCCGTGCGTGCCGCGGGGCTCGGCAACACTCTCTCCGCGCTCGTCGAGCGCGATGCCTCGGCGTACGCCATCGTCGCCGCCGCGTACAAGCTCCCCGCCGAGAGCGAGGAGCAGCAACGGGACAAGACGGCGAAGATCGACGACGCCCTCCTCCACGCCGCCGAGGTCCCGCTGGAGACCGCCCGCGCCTGCGCCGCGGTCGCCGAGCTCGCGCTCGCGGTGGCCGAGCGCGGCAACACCAACGCGGCGAGCGATGCCGGCGTGGCCGCCCTCCTCGCCGAAGCCGGCTGCGTGGGCGCGAGCTACAACGTGCGCATCAACGTCGCCTCACTCAGCGACAAGTCGCGCGGCGCCCAGCTCTCCGCCCAGGCCATCGACTACGTGAAGCGCACCCGCGACCTGGCGCGCCGCACGGGCGAGATCGTCGAGAAGTCGCTCGGCGCATAGGCATCACGGCGGGATCCAAAAGCGAGGGGAGCGGACACGGCCGGAAAACGCTGAAACCGCAGGATCATTTCGGATCGCGATCGTCGCTCCCCACGCCTGGAACTGGCCTTCTACACCCGTACTTTCCTTGCATTGATTGGAGCGACCCCGGGATCCTCCCTCGCGCATGGAGAGGTAAGCGAAGAGGAGCGAATCCTGCCGTTCTGTGGTTCAGATCCGGCCGTATCCGCTCCTCTCGCTTTTACGGTTCACCGTTCACGGTTGACGCGCCGTTAGCGCTCCCCGTAGATCCCGTTGAACAGCCACTTGAACGTCCCGTGCGGCTGGGAGCGGAAGGTGATCTCGGGGGCGAACAGGTAGAGCGTGCCCTTGCCGATGTCTGCCTGTACCGCCTCCACCGCGCCGTCGAGGTAGCTCTGTCCCCACGCCCAGCCGCTGCGGAGGGGCGTGGCGTTCGCGAACCAGGCCAGTGGCTTCACGCCCTTCGCCGCAGCGTCGCTGCCGAGCCGGAAGGCCGGGCTGTTGTTGTAGAAGACGTCCACGTCGCGCGGCATGCCGAAGGAGATGGCCTGCGTCGTGTCCACCTGTACGCGCAGCAGCGAGCCGGGCACGTAGAACTTCTCCGCCGAGAGTGCGCGCTCCTGGCCGTTCGTGTTCTTCTCCACCAGCGCGCTGGTGATCGGGAGGCCGAGGTCGAGGCCGAGGTTCGCCGACGAGCCGACGGCGATCACCGTGCCCCCCTGCTCCATGAACTGGCGCAGCGCGGGAACCGTCTTCGCGATCGTGAGACGGCCGAGCCGGTTGCGGTACTCGGCAGGGATGTCGAGCGAGTCCGGCTCGCCACGGCCGCCGGCGCGATCGGCCGTCGGTGCTGCGCCCGATGGCAGGATGATCACGTCGTACCTGCTCGCCAGGTTGCCGGCGTCGAGTTCCTGCGGGTAGACGACGTGATACGGGAAGTCGAACTGCTCGAGGATGAACCGCGTGTGGCCCGACGGCATCGAGCCGCCGTACTGGTCCCACAACGCGATGCGCACCGGGTGCAGCAGCTTCGCGTCGGCGCCGGGCTTCGCGGTGGTGCCCACCGCCGACAGGCCGATCGTCTTCGCCAGCTGCTGCAGCATGCTCGTCGTGGCGCGCGAGGCGCCGATGTAAAAGGTCCCCGCCGGCCAGGTGCGGCCGTTCGCCGAAATGGGCGAGTGCAGCACGTACACCGGCGTCTTTGCCGCCAGCGCGCGGTTCACGGCGACGAACGCGTCGTTCACCTCGTGGCTCACCAGGTACCCTGCCGCGTTGGCGACGTTCGTGATCGTGCCGGCCGGCGGCGTGGCCAGCCCCTTGATCGGCTCAAACGGTCCGTCGAACCCGTCGAGGATACGGTCGAAGTGCACGCCCATCTGGAACGCCAGCGTCCACCCCGCGTTGTCGTACGGCCGCTTCGGCGGGCCTCCCGGATATGCCAGGTCGTTCGGATGATCCTGCGGCTCGAACATGTCCATCACCATCGGGCGGAACGCCTGCGCCGTCTTCACCACGTAGGAGCCGGCCGGATAGCGCTTGCCGTTCACGGTGAACGCCGCCGTGGCACGATGCACGGTCACTCCGTTGTGCCGCAGCGTGTTGACGAACTTCGTCGCCGTGAGGAAGTCCGGCTGGTCGCTCGGCAGGATGTAGCCGCGCGGGTCGCGCTTCGCCGGCGCATGGAGCACCTCGGTGTAGTACTTCGGGTCGGAGCCGCGGCCGAACTGGAACACCGGGTCACCCACCGCGCCTGCACCCGCCCCGCCGGTGCTGCGGCCCTCGTCGGCGCTCGCGGCCGCGCGGTCCTTCGCGATGGCCGCCTTCACGCGGTCGATGTCGCTCGGGCTCGCCGTCCAGCTGTCGCGGCTCCCGCGCTCGATCGAGTTCTTCCCCATCCGGTAGATGTTGTACAGCAGGTTCTCACGCTCCCGCGACGCCACGTCGAGCACCGCGCGGTTGGCCGTCAGCGAGTACTCGATGCTCTGCCGGAAGTGCCACTTCTGGGGCGCGATCGGATACGGCAGGTCGGCGCGCGGCAGCTGCTGGTCGGGGATGAACGGAATCGTCGTCGGCGTCGGGTTGCCGATCGTCTCCGTGAGCA
>CAMLIU010000324.1 GCA_946479995.1 uncultured Gemmatimonadota bacterium
AGGCTGAAGCAGGCGTGGTGCCAGGGGCAGCGCACGCTGTCGCCGTCGATCACTCCTTCCGCCAGCGGCCCTCCATAGTGGGTGCAGCTGGCGCCGATGGCGAAGTACTCACTGCCGATGCGGGCGAGCAGCACCGGATCGCCGTTGGCATGGCCGAGCAGCGACGTGCCGGGTGAGAGCTGGTCCGCGGCGATGCCGGCAGTGAGATCGGGACCGGCCAGCGTGTCTTCGTGCCCTGCCATTTACCCTCCAGAGAAGCCTGCGCGGCGAAGCTATCGCTCGGGACCAGCCGGCAACAGCAGGGTGAAGGTGGCGCCACCGCCCGGCGTGTCGGTCAGGCGGAGGTCCCCGCCGAGCATGCGCGCGACCCGCCGAGCGATCGCCAGTCCCACGCCTGCGCCGTCGGCGGTGCTCGTGGTGGGAACGCGGAAGAACTCCTCGAACACGCGCTCGCGGAGGTCGGCGGGGATGCCGGGCCCATCGTCCACGATGCTGAGTGCGACGGCGTGCCCGATGGCGTCGTCGGAGACGACCGATGCCCGGACTTGTACGCAGCCGCCGCGCGGCGTGTACTTCACCGCGTTGGAGAGCAGGTTGCCGAGCACCTGCCGAACGCGCACGGGATCGGTGTGGACCATCCCAACGTTGTCGGGGGTGTGGATCGTCAGCCCGAGGCCGGCGGCGGCCGCCATGGCGCGGTAGTCGTCCGCCACCTCGCGCGCGATGGCGACGACGTCCGTGTCGTTGCGATCGATGCGAAGGCCGCCCTCGCCGGCGCGCGACAGCTCGACGAGGTCGTTCACCGTCTCGAGCGTGGCGGCGAGAAGGTGGCGCAGTCGCCACACCACCTGAATCTGCGACTCCGGCACGGGCCCAAGCACGCCGTCCGACAGCAGGTCTGCGTAGCCCAGCGCGGCGCCGAGCGGGTTCTTCAGGTCATGGGTCACGCCGCGCATCAGCGCGGAGCGGGACGCCATCGCTGCCTCGGCATCGAGCCGTCGCTGGCTTGCCTCGTGCGAGAGCAGCAGCGTGCGGCGCGCGAGGTAGGCGACGGCCGCGAGGGCGAGGAGGGCGATCGGGACGAGCGCCATGGGCACGAGCACGTTGATGCGCTCGAGCCGCGCGATCTCGGCGCGCTCGCTGACGGTGCCCGCGCTGAGCACGTCCTCCAGGCGCTGCGTCGCCGCGAGCGCTTCCTCCACGGCTTCCCACCGCCGGTTGCGCAGTGCGAGCGAGACCGAGTCGCCCTGCGGCGGAGCGCCGTCGCGGAGCGCCGTGAGCAGGCGGTCATCCTCGCGCTGCCAGCGCAGGATGGCGGCACGGGCACTCTCGGCGTGAGCGACGGCTTCCGGGCTGATCTGGCGCACCAGCGAGTCGAGCACGTGCTCGTCGTCCAGCGTGGCGGCACGGGCGGAAATTGCCGCCGATTCCGCTGCGTCCGAGCGCCGGCCGCCGCGCGCCTGCTCGCTGCGGGCGGCGGTCTCGATGGCGAGCGCGGCCTGGAGGTCGTTGACGCGCACCAGCGCGGGCGACGTGTATTCCGTGGAGTGGCGGCGCACCGCCGTGAGCCGATTACTGGTGATGATCGGCGCGACCAGCAGGAGCACGAGCGTCGCGGCGATTAGCACCAGGGGGAGCCACCATCCCCTGGAGAGCCCAGCGAACGCATCGGCGCGGCCGTATCTTGGGTCTGATCGCTGTGATTCCGTCACCAGCCCTCCCTGCCGTCGTGCCCACTGCCACCCGCACTCCCTACGGTATGTCGCGTCGCTCCGTTGGCCTGCGCGCGCGACGCGCCCTGCACATCTACGCCGCACTGCTGGTCGCGGTTCCGCTGGCGTGCAGCAGGGAATCGCAGCCGCGCGGGGAGCGCGTGGTCGGCGTCTCCAAGCAGCTCAACGAGTTCCTGTACGAGATCGGAGCGGAGAGCGTGCTCGTGGCACGCGACCTCACCTCCATCTATCCGCCGGCCATCCGCGAGCTCCCTTCGGTGGGCTACCATCGCGCACTGAGCGCCGAAGGAATCATCTCGATGCGGCCCACCATGCTGCTCACCGACGGCAACCTCGGTCCCGATGCGGTAGTGGAGCAGGTGAAGAAGGTCGGGATTCCCGTGGTGGTCATGAGTCCGGGGAGCACGGTGGACAGCGCGCAGGCGCTGATGCGGCAGCTTGGCGAGCGCTTCGGTCGCAAGGATGCTGCCGACAGCGTGATCGCCGCGTGGAAGCGGGACATGAGCACCGCGCTGGCGGACTCCGCGCGCTGGGCCGGCGCGCCGAAGCCCCGCGTGCTCGTGATGCACTTCGGCCAGCTGAACAACAGCTATCTCGCGCTCAAGCGCGGCTCGGCGGCGGACCGGATCATCACGTGGGCCGGCGGCACGAACGCGGTCGACTCGGTGGGCGGGATGATGCGCCTCACTCCGGAGCTGATCGCGCGCGCGGCACCTGACGTCATCATCGCCACCGACGTCGGCTTCGATCGCCTGGGGAGCGCGGAGAAGTTCGCCACGCTGCCGGGAGTGTCGCTCACGCCGGCGGCGAAGAACGGCCGCATCCATCGCGTGGACGAGACGGATGTGATGTACTTCGGCCCACGCACGCCGGCGAGCATCCGGAAAGTGGCGGGGTGGCTTCATCCGGCAGCAGCGCCGGCGGGCGCGCGGTGAGCCGGCTCGCGTGACGCGAGTGGCTCGTCGTGGCCACGCGGGCGCGCTTCTGCTGCTCGCGGCACTGCTGGCGGTGGCGCTGGTGATCTCGGGAGGCGCCGGCGCCTTCACCTTCACGCCGGCGAAGATGTGGGAGTATCTCGCGCAGGGCGCGGGATGGTCGCCACCGGTCGAGCGCGATGCGCTGGGGCGAAACGTCTTCCTGCAGCTCCGCCTCCCGCGCGTGCTGTTGTCGGCACTCACCGGTGCGGTGCTCGGCGTGTCGGGCACCATCATGCAGGGCCTGTTCAGGAACCCCATCGTGGAGCCCGGCCTCGCCGGCACCTCGGCGGGCGCGGCGCTCGGTGCGTCGCTCGTGTTCGTGCTCGGCGGATCGGCGGCCTTCGCGGCGCCACTCGGGTCGCTTGCCGTTCCACTGCTGGCGTTCGCCGGCGCCTTCGCGGCGACGATGCTCGTCTATCGCGTGTCGGCGACGTTCGGCAAGGTGAACGTCTTCACCCTGCTGCTCGCCGGCATCGCCGTCAACGCCGTGTGTGCGGCGGGAACGGGCTTCCTCTCGTACGTCGCGCGCGACCCGCAGGCGCGCAACATCACCTTCTGGAACCTCGGCAC
>CAMLIU010000325.1 GCA_946479995.1 uncultured Gemmatimonadota bacterium
TTCCGGTAGCTGATCGGCGCACTCGGATCCCCGTGCGCCTGCAACAGGATCGGCGCCGCGCCATGCGCATGATACGATGGCGTCCCGATGTACAACGTGACGCCCTTGAGCGGCACGTGGTTCTGGACGAGCACCCCGTTCCACGTCGCCGTCACGTACGCCGGTGACTTCAGCGAGCCGTCCGCGTTGAACTTCGGCGCCGTCCACACCACGTCGTACGACTGCCACTCGCCCGGTTTGCGTGCCGCGTTCACCAGCGGTGGGTACTGCTTGTACATGCTCGCCGCCTGGCCGTTCACGTACGTCGGGTTGTCGTACGAGTCCATCACCTGCAGCTCGTAGCCGCCCGAATCGGTGATCGCGAGATACACACCGCTGTTGCCGCGTTCCTGGCCTTTGCCCGTGATGCCGGCCGGAATCCTCCACTCGATGTGCAGCTGATAGTCGCCGAAGCGGTGCTTCGTCTCGATGTCGCCACTCGGCTTGTTCACCGTCATCACCCCGTCGGCCACCGTCCACTTTGCCGGTGTGCCGTCCTTCGCCGACACCCACTCGTCGAGGTTGCGGCCATCGAACAGCACGATCGCGTCCGATGGCGGCGCGTCGTCCGTCCTGCCTGGTGTCACGACCTTCGGCACCGGGGTCCAGACCTCGGTATCCTCGGGGCGGGGTGAGGCCCCCTTCTGTTGTGCATGGGCCGGGAGGGCGGCGAGGACGGCGAGCGCCAGCGCGGTGGCGGCGAATGAGCGAGTAGGCATGGTCGAGAACATACCGACCGTCGCATTCGCCGCCATTCTTGACGCTCCAGCCCGCCAGCAGCAGCTTCCCTGACTTCCTTCCTCCCCGGAGCGCCCCGTGACGTCATTCACCGCGCTGTGGCTTCCGATTCTCGTTTCGCTCGTCGTCGTCTTCCTCATCAGCTCGTTCATCCACATGGCGTCGCCATGGCACAAGAACGACTTCCCGAAGCTCGCCAACGAGGAGGCCGTGATGGATGCGCTGCGCCCGCTGAACCTGCCGCCCGGCGACTACATGATGCCGCGGCCGTCCAGCATGGCCGAAATGAAGTCGCCCGAGTTCGTCGAGCGGGTGACGCGCGGCCCCAAGGTGCTGATGACCGTGATGCCGAACGGGCCCGCCGGGATGGGCGGCAGCCTCCTCGGCTGGGCCATCTTCATCCTCGTCGTCACCTTCATCGCCGCGCATGTCGCCAGCGCGATCATCCCGCCGGGCGCGCATTGGCGTGAGGTCTTCCACACGATCGGCCTGTTCACGCTCGCGGCGTACGCGTTCGCGCTCTGGCCACTGTCCATCTGGTACGGCCGCGGCTGGGGAATCACCATCAAGTCCACGATCGACGGCCTGATCTACGCCCTCGCCACCGCGTTCATATTTGCGTGGCTCTGGCCGCACTGATCGCGCCGCGATCCCGCATGCGGACCACCAGCGCCTCGAACCGTGGGTCCCCTCGCAACGGGTCGAGGAGGGGATTCACGGTGAGGTAGTTCAGCCACCCGCGCCGCTCGGCGTACGCACGCTCCGCCCAGTCCAGCGCGCGGGAGTGCTCGCCCAGTCCCAGGTACACGGTCGCGAGCGCGACGGGAGACACGTACTCGCGTTCGCGCAGCCGTTCCAGGTCGTCGGCGATCTGGCTCGCCTCGTCGGTCTTTCCCCCCTTCGCTAGCGCGAAGCCGAGCGTGCCGTAGGTGTATGAGCCAGTTCCGTGCATCGTCACCGCGCGGCGCAGCACCCGCTCCGCCTCCACCGCATGCCCGCTGATGGCGAGGGTGAGGCCGAGCACGCGATAGGTCTCCTCCGCCGCCGGATTCATCGCCAGCGCGCGCTCCAGGTGGTAGCGCGCCTCGCCATAGCGACGCGCGTAGTAGTACACCCAGGCGAGGCTGCGACGAACCGACACCGAGCTCGGGTCCAGCTCCTGCGCCGAGTGTCCCTGCACGAGTGCCTTGTCCAGCTCACCGCGTGCGGCGAGTGCGAAGGCGTACCATTGACGCGCACTCGCATACCGTGGGTCGAGCTCGATCGCCCGCTCGAACTCGCGAACGGCGTCGTCCCATTGCCAGTCGTAGATGAAGAGGCACCAGGCCAGCGAGGCGTGCGCCTCGGCAAGCTGGTCGTCGAGCGCGATCGCCTTCCGCGCGTAGATGTTCGCATGGCGGAGTCCCTCGTCCACCGGCACGCTGCGGTAGTCCACCCCCAGCGCATAGGCGTCCGAGAGCCCGGTGTAGGCGAGGGCGTAGGCCGGATCTTCGGCGATTGCCTGCTCGAAGAACCCGATCGCCTCGGTGACCCCTTCCTGCGTCCGCTTGTTCCAGGCGAAGCGGCCGCGCAGGTAGAGGCTGTACGCCTTCACGTTCTCCGTGTACCGCCGCGGCGAGGGCCGCACGCTACTCCCGAACGAGGTCACGCGCAGGGTGTCGACGATGGTGTTCGCGATCTCGTCCTGGATGGCGAACACGTCGTGCAGCATGCGATCGTACCGCTGCGACCAGAGCAGCCGCCCATCGTCGGTGGAGGTGAGCTGCACGGTGACGCGAAGCTGGCTGCCGGACGTGCGCACGGTGCCTTCGAGCACCTCGCTCACGCCGAGCAGGGTGCCGATGGCCCGCACGTCGAGCGGCTTCCCCTTGAGCGCGAACACCGAGGTGCGCGACGCGACGCGGAGTCCTTCCACGCGCGCGAGGGCGGCAATGAGCTCGTCGGTGAGCCCGTCGCTCAGGTACTCGTTCTCCGGCGCGGGGCTCGCGTTCACGAATGGCAGCACCGCGATGCTGCGCGTGGGCGCACTCCACGTGGCCGCGTCGTCGCCGGCGCCGTCGCGCAGCGCATCGGCGAAGGCCATCACCGTGGCGAAGCGATGCTCGGGCGTCTTGGCGAGGGCGCGGGCCAGCGCGCGCTCCACGCCGGCGGGCACCTCGGCGCGCAGCACCCGGATGGCGCGCGGCGTCACCGTCACCTGCTTGGCCAGGGTGGCGCGGACGTTGTTGCCACGGAGCGGCGGCTCGCCGGCCAGCATCTCGTACAGCACGCAGGCCAGGCTGTAGATGTCGCTCGGGGCGCCGAGCGTGTCGCCGCTCGCCTGCTCGGGGCTCATGTACGCCGGCGTGCCGAGCGCCGTGCCGGCCTCGGTGACGACGTCGCCGTCGGTGCTCGTCGTCGAGCGCGCCACGCCGAAGTCGGCGAGCACGGCATGACCGTCGGCGAAGAGGATGTTCTCCGGCTTCACGTCGCGATG
>CAMLIU010000326.1 GCA_946479995.1 uncultured Gemmatimonadota bacterium
CCGACGAGACGGTCGAGCGCGTCCGCGAGTCGGCCGACATCGTCGGCGTGATCGGCGAGTACGTGGAGCTCAAGCGGCAGGGCTCCGACTACCGGGGTCCCTGTCCATTCCACCAGGGGACGCATCGCAACTTCTCCGTCTCGCCGAAGAAGCAGATGTACTACTGCTTCGTCTGCCACGAGGGAGGCGACGTCTTCAGCTTCCTCACCAAGCGGCTCGGCGTGGACTGGCCGACGGCAGTGAAGATGGTGGCCGAGAAGTCGGGCATCGAGGTGGTGGAGACGACCTCGCGTCGCAGCGAGGAGAAGGACGATCGCGAGCCGTTCTGGGAAGTGAACGGCGCAGCCGCCGAGTACTTCCGGAACATCCTCTGGAACGATCCGCTGGGGGCGGAAGCGCGCGCGTATCTCGCCGAGCGCGGCATCGAGCGGGAGCTGGCCGACCGCATCGGCATCGGCTTCGCGCCGCGTGAGATCGGGCTGATGCGCGCCTATCTCAACACGCTCGGCTTCGATGACGAGCGGCAGACCGAGGCGGGGCTGCTCACCACTCCTGAAGGCGCCACGGAGCCGCGGCCGAGATTCCGCGGCCGGCTCATCTTCCCGATCTACGATGTGCCCGGCCGTGTCGTGGGATTCGGGGGGCGACTGCTCGGGCCGGGCGAACCGAAGTATCTGAACTCGCCCGAGTCGCGGATCTTCAGCAAGGGAAAGCTGCTCTACGGCCTCAACTGGGCGAAGCAGGCGGCGCGGCGCGACGAGCGGATGCTCGTCGTCGAAGGCTACTTCGACGTCGTGCGGCTCATCGGTGCCGGCATCGAGAGCGTCGTGGCGCCGATGGGGACGGCCCTCACCGAGGACCAGGCGCGCCTCGTGCGGCGCTACACCGATCGCGTCTACCTGCTGTACGACTCCGACAAGGCCGGTCTGAAGGCGACGTTCCGCTCGGGCGACGAGCTGCTCAGGCAGGGCGCGTCGGTGCAGGTGGTGACGCTTCCCGAGGGAGAGGATCCGGACAGCTTCGTGCGCGAGCGCGGGGCGCAGGGGCTGGAGGCGAAGCTTGCGGAGTCCATCGACCTCTTCGAGCGGAAGATCCAGCTCCTCGACCGCGGCGGCTGGTTCTCCGACCTGCGCCGGAAGCGCCTGGCGCTGGATCGCCTGCTGCCTACGCTGCGCGCTACCGCGGACCCGATCACGCGCGACCTCTACCTCAATCACGCCGCCGCTGCGGCCGGTGTGTCGCGTGAGCTCCTCGAGCGGGAGGTGGCCGCTCCCCCTCGCGGCCGACAGGCGGCCGCTCAGCGTCCACCGGATCCGCCCCCGCCGGCGTCGGCGCCCGCTCCGGACGTGACCCGGGTTCGTCGTGGCGAGCGGCGGCGAAACAGTGGCGTGCGGGCGATCGGCGCCGAGCGTGAGCTCATTCGAGTCCTCCTGCATCGGCCGGCGTACGTGGAGCAGGTGGCAGAACGCGTCGGCTCGGAGAGCCTTCACGACCTGGTGCTGCGCCGGCTCTTCGAGGCCATCGTGGCTCAGGGGCCGGAGGTGGATGCTGCCACGATCGCCGGCAGCCTCGACGAGGAGGCCGTGGCGGAGATGCAGGCGCTGCTGGAGGAGAGCGGAGGACTCGATCGCGCCGATGAGATCGTCGCCGGCAGCCTCGCCGCGCTGCACGAGCGTGACCTCGCGGCGCGCATGGAGGAGATCGATGCGCTCATGCCGCTCGCGTCCACGGACGAGAAGGATTCCCTGACGCGGGAGAAGATGCAGCTCAGTGACGAGCTGCGGGCATTGGGCAGCCGGCGCTGGAAGCAGTTCCGCTAGCGGCGCGCCTCACGCTATCATCACTTGTCACCGGCTCGCGCCCACCCGACACATGCCTACCGCCATGCATCCTGACGTGAAGTCTCTCCTCGCCGTGCAGCAGGACGACCTCGACATCTATGCGCTGGAGGCCAGGCTCGACTCCCTCGCGCCGCGGCTGGCGGCGCTGGAGCAGGAGCGGAGCAGGGCGGCCGAAGCGCTGGAGCGGGCCCGTCGCGCCGCGGAGGCGGAGGAGGCGCGCCATCGGGAGGCGAAGTCGCGCATCGAGACGCACCGGCAGCTCGCCGAGCGCAGCCAGCGACAGTACGAGTCGGTGACGAACCCTCGTGAGGCCATGGCGGCGATGGCGCAGCTCGAGCAGACGAAGCGCATGGTGAGCGAGAGCGAGCGGGACGCGGAGGCGGTCCACGCGCGCATCGAGCAGCTGCGCCAGCAGGCGGCGGAGCTGCAGCACGCACTCGACGAGATCGCCGCCACCCAGGCCGACGCACGCAGCACGCTGGACGCCGATCGCGCCGCGATCGAGAAGGAGCTGACGGCGGCGCGCGCGAAGCGTGACGAGCATGCCCGCGTGGTCCCGCGCTCGATGCTCGGCACGTACGAGAAGGTACGCCGCCGCCGCCATGCGGAAACGGTGTTCCCTCTCCGCGGGCCCAGCTGCGGTGCGTGCGACACCGCGGTGCCGACGCAGCGGCGCGCGTCCATGGCGTCCACCGGGGCGCTGGAGATGTGCGAAGGGTGTGGCGCGCTCCTGTACGCAGGAGAATGATCCACCGCCAGCGTTGAAGAGCCGCCGACGCGGGCCTAGCTTCCACGTATGACCGCGCCAGCCGCCGCACCGCCGCACCGCACCCGCTGGCTCCTCCCCGAGCCCCCCGATCCGGCGGTCGTTCGCGCGCTCTGCGACGAGCTGATGCTCCCCGAGCCCATCTGCCGGCTCCTCGCGGCGCGGGGCCACGGCGAGGTCGAGCGCGCCAAGCGATACCTGCGCCCGCGGCTCGAGCAGCTCCTCCCGCCGGAGCAGATGCTGGACCTCGCCGAGGCAGTCGAGCGCATCGTGCGCGGAATCCGCGGCGGCGAGACCATCCTCATCCATGGCGACTACGACGTGGACGGGATGTGCTCCACCACGCTCCTGCTCCGGAGCTTCAGTGCACTGGGCGGCAGGGTGGTGCCGTTCATCCCGCATCGCAGCGCCGGCTACGACCTCGGCGACACGGGGGTGCAGGCCGCGGTGGACGCGGGCGCCACCATCGTCGTCACCTGCGATTGCGGCACGAGCGCGCACACGCCCGTCGCCACCCTCCGCGACCGCGGCATCGACGTCATCATCACCGATCACCACCTTCCCGGTGGCGAGCTGCCGAATGCGTACGCGGTCCTCAATCCCCGGCGCCCCGGCTGCACCTCGGGCGACAA
>CAMLIU010000327.1 GCA_946479995.1 uncultured Gemmatimonadota bacterium
TGAGGCGGATGGAGCGCTCGTCCATGTCGCCCGTGACGCGCCCCACCGGCGCGGCAAGGTTCTGGAGCTGAAGCGCCTGCACCACCTGCCCCACGCTCACGCCGGCTGCCTGCATGTCGCTCGGCCGCAGCTCCACGGTGAGCTCGCGCTCCACCTTGCCGCTCACCGCAACCTCGGCGACGCCAGGAATGGAGCGCAGCTCGCGGGTGATGGTGGGATCGGCGAGCCGCGTGAGCTCGGCCTGGTTGAGCGTCGTGGACGACAGCGCGAGCGACACGATGGGCCGATCGGTGTCGTTGAACTTCTGGATGATCGGCTCCTTCATCTCCGTCGGCAGGTCGGCGCGCTTGATGGAGACGGCGTCGCGCAGGTCCTGCGTGGCCTCCATCAGGTCCTTGCCGAACTGGAACTCCACCATGATGAAGCCGTAGCCGTCGTAGGCGTGGCCGTAGACGTGCTTCACGCCGCTGATGGAGGAGATCTGCTCCTCGATCGGGTCGAGGATCTCCTTGGCCACGCCTTCCGGCGACGCACCGGGGTACGGGATCCCCATCGTCACCACCGGCGGCGCGACATCGGGGAACTCGTCGGTCTTCAGCTTGAGCAGCGCGAACAGGCCGAACACCACCAGCGTCACCATGGCGACGACGGTGATGAGCGGCTTCCGGATCGCGAAATCGGAGATGAACATGGGAGGGGATCCTGCGGAGGTTTACTTCTGGTTTTCCTTCCGCGCGGGCAGCACAGTTCCGTGCGGAATCTGGTTTTCTATCGCCTTGACCAGCGCCAACGACGAGGGGTGACGCGGATCGTACGGACAACTGCACGGATGAAGCGGATTGGCTCCTCGTACATTCGAGCTCCGTGCACCGGGACTGAGCCCTACAGCAGGAGACATCCCGAATTGATTGGAACGGCCTCGAGAAGTTCCGTGGCGCGTGGCGTTTTCCTCAACGAGGACCGAATCCGGCAGTTTCGTAGTTCAGATCCGGCCCTTTCCGCTCCTCTCGCTTCTTGTCATTCCAGAGATCTTTACTTCCTCACGTCACTCGGCGCCGAGACCTTCACCGGCGTGCCGGGCGAGATGCCGCGGGCCGCGCCGAGGAGCACCGTGTCGCCCGCCGCGAGGCCGCTGGTGATCTCCACCGTCTCCGCCGCCTGGTCGCGGATGCCGAGTGCGACTTCCACCTTTTCCACCTTGCCGTTCCTGAGGCGCACGACCGTCGGGCGCAGCCCACGCTCGTCGACTGCCGCGATCGGCACCATGGGTGCGGTGTGCGACTCGCTGCTCACGCGCCCTTCGGCATAGAGACCGCCAACGAGGGTGTTGCCGACGTTCGGGATGCTGGCGAGGATCTTCACCTGGCGCGTGGTGGGATCGGCGATCGGGTTCACGCGCGTGATGCGGCCGGTGAAGTGGCGGTTCGGGTAGCCGTTCACCGTGAAGTCCACCGGCATGCCGACGCGCACGTCACCGAGGGCGTCAGCGGGCACGCTCGCCTCGAGCTGCATGCTCGCCGGATCCACCACCGTGAACAGGGCCGTGCCCGGCGTGACCACGTCGCCGGCGTTCACCGAGCGCGCGGAGACCACGCCGTCGAACGGCGCCTGCACGCTCGCCTTGTCGAGCTGCTTGTTGATGTTGGCGAGCTGGGCGCGCGCCGTGGCGAGCTGGCCTCGGGAGGCGATCACCGCGTTGCGCGCCTGCTCCACGTCGCGTTCGGCGATGGCGCCCGCCTTCTCCAGCGTGGTCGCGCGATTCAGCTCGCGCTGGGCGATGTCGTAGGCGCTCTGCGCCGTGGTCACCGCGCCCTGCGCCGAGATCTGCTGGTCGCGCAGGACGGAGGCGTCGAGCTGCGCGAGCTGCTGGCCGGCGCGCACGCGCTGGCCCGCCTCGGCGAAGGTCTGCACCACCGAGCCGCTCATCTCGGAGCGGATGGTGGCCGACTTCTCCGGCGCGAGCGAGCCGGAAATGGCGGGGCCGGTGCGGATCTGCTGCGCCTGCACGACCGTCACGTTCTCGGGACCGACGAGCATCGTCTCCGGCGTGGTGGCGGCGGCGCTCGTGTCGGTCTTCTTGCACGCGGCGGCGCCGACCGCCGCGAGGGCCAGCATCATGCCAGGCAATGCGCGCCGCGCGCGCGGAATCATCGTCGTCATCGGGATCAGGGAGTGCCGAATTGTCCGGCCGCCGCGGAGCCGCCGGCGGTCTGGGCGCGCTGGGGCTGCGCCTGTTGCTGCTGCTGTTGCTGCTGCTGCGACTGGAGCTGCTGCGCCGAGGCGCGCTGGGCGGCGGCGCCGAGCGCGGTGGTGTTGATGGGCAGGTCGCGGATGAGCGCGATGCGCGCGCGTGCGACGGCGAGGTCGCGCGCCGACAGCGCGCGATTCGCCTCCGCCTGCTCGAGGAGGAGTCGCGACTGCGTGAGGTCGGTCTGCGTGGAGATCCCTTCGCGGAAGCGGATCTGGTCGATGGCGTAGGCGCGGCGCGCCTGTTCCGCCGTGCCGCGGCTCGCGGCGAACGCCGCCTCCGCCTGGGTGAGCTGGTTCAGCGCCACGCGGGTGTCGAGCGCCGCCAGCTCGCGGCTCTGCTGCAGCCGGGCGCGCGCCTCGTCGAGGTTCGCCTGCGCCACCTCGATCTGCCCCGACACTCGGCCGCCGCTGAAGATGGACAGGCCGAGGGTACCGCCGATCGTCCAGTTCTCGCTGTACTGGTTCAGCGAGGGAAGGAAGTTCTGCGGGAAGAAGAGCCGCTGGTAGCTGCTCGTGAGGGAGAGCGTGGGGAAGCGATCGGCGCGCGCCACCTTGAGCAGCCCCTCCTGCGCGCGCACCACTTCGGCGCTCTCGCGCACCGGGGCGCGGTTCGTCGTCGCGGTGTCGGGAAGGACGAGCGCACCGGCGGTGTCGGCGCTCGGGAGCGCGGCGACGTTGGCGGCGGGGACGCCGGCGTTCTCGGCGATCACGCGCGAGATCGTCGCCGGCTCGTCGATCGGGGTGGTGAGCTCGAGCGGCTCGTCGAGCGGGATGTTGAGGAGCTGCTTGAGGCGCAGGTAGGCGATGTCGCGGTCGCCGCGTCGCTGGATGACGACCGGGCGCTGGTTGTCACGCGTGACCGTGGCACGAAGGAGCTCGAACTCGCTCGTGTTGCCCACGCGCCGCGAGAGTGAGGTCTGGCGGAGGAGCTCCTCCGTCTGTGCGAGCGTGGTGTCGGCGATGTCCACCAGCCGGTCGGCGAGCAC
>CAMLIU010000328.1 GCA_946479995.1 uncultured Gemmatimonadota bacterium
GTCGGCGTGTCCTGCATCTTGTAGACGATCGTCGCGCCGAGCGACGTGAGGTTCACGTCGCGCACGTCGTGACCGCTCTTGGCATTGAAGCGCTGGTAGATCAGCTCACCGCGCAGCGCGTACGGCTGGCCGGTCACGCCGTACTCCACGAGGCCGCCCACCGTGTAGCCGGCAGCGTGATCGTCGGCCAGGCGGCCGATGGGAATCGCGATACCCGCCGTGCCACCGAAGATCGGCGTGTACATGTTGCCGATCGGTGGCGTGGTCCCGGGGCCGGAGGCCTGGGCAGACGCGACGCCGGCGAGCGATACGCCGAGCGCAAGAACGAGGAAGCCGATTCTACGAGACATGGTGCAGGGGAATGATGTGAATGATCGAGGTGGTGGGGCGATCAGAGCAGGTGTCCCACCCATTCGCCCACGACGTACCCCACAGCCGCCACTCCGAGCCCGACGACGAACATGTCGAGGCCCGAGCGGAAGACGCTGCGGCCGGTGAACACGGAGCGCGCCGCGCCGACGAGCCAGTGGGAGAGCATCGAGATCGCGAAAGCGACGATGACGGCGGTGCGCCCTTCGAAGATAAAGAAGGGAAGCACCGGAATGAGCGCGCCGATCGCCGTCGCCAGTCCGGTGATCCATCCCTCGCGGAACGGCGAAGACGCCGGCTCGCTGATGCCGAGCTCTTCCTGCACCTGCTCGGCGAGCATCTTCTCCGGGTCGGCCATCACCTGCGTGGCGATGCGGTACGCCGACTCGCGGTCCATCCCTTTCGCCTCGTAGATCAGCGCGAGCTCGTCGCGCTCGACCTCGGGCATCATGGCGATCTCGTCACGCTCCATCGCGATCTCGTGCTCGTGCACCTCGCGCTCGCTCTGCGCCGCCAGGTAGCCGCTGGAGCCCATGGAGAGCGCGTCGGCGATGAGTCCGGCGACGCCGGCGACGATCACGTGGTGATACGGCTCACCAGTGGCGAGCGAGCTCGCGCCCACGACACCGGCCACGAGACCGAAGTTCGCCGTGAGCCCATCGTTGAAGCCGTACACCACGTTGCGGAGGAAGCCGCCCGCGCCGGTGCGATGCCACGGCTCGCCGGACCGGCCGGCAATCGTATTGAGCGTCGTCGCGTGCTCCGCGGACTCCTTCGCCAGCAGCAGCGATTCCTCGTGACCGGCGGCGCCGACACCGAGGCCGCGGTGCATCTGCAGGTAGCCCTTCACCTCGCGTCCCTCCTCGGCGAGGAGCATGGGAAGCAGGAACTTCGGGCCGAAGCGCCGGCCGAGGAAGGCGAGCAGTCGCGTGCGCCCGGTGGGGCGGAAGGGACCCGGACGCCGGCCGTGCTGCGCGAGCAGCGCCGCCCAGATCTCCACGTGGCGGTCTTCCACCTCGGCGAGGCGGCGGTAGACGTCGCTCTTCGCCGCGTCGGGTTCGGCGGCGGCGAGGATGCGGTACAGGTACGCCGCGTCGGCTTCGTCCTGCCAGTGATGCTCGAACGCGTCGAGATCGGGCGGGCCGCCGGCCGCGGAGGTGCGGGGTTCGGTCGTCGTGGCCATGCCCAAATATGGCCACTTCGACCGGCGAATGGTGCGTGAGGGCGGAAAACCCTGTACCGGCCGCGGGTGTCAGACATGGTGACGGCACTCCACGCTCCTCGAGGATCCCATGCGACTGACTCATGCATTCACCCTGGCCGCGCTCGCCGGCGCGGCCGTTCCGGCGGCGGCGCAGACGAGCCGCTCCGAAGTGCGCATCCGGCGTGCGCCCGAAGTGCGCGCCTTCTCCCTTCTTCGTGGCGGGGATGGAGCAGCGCTCGGCCTCACGACGCGCGCCACAGGTACGCTGCGCGACACGCTCGGCCTGCTCGTGACGAGCATCACGAAGGACAGCCCGGCCGAACGCGCGGGGCTCGAGGAGGGGAACCGCATCGCCGCGATCAATGGCGTGAGCCTGCGCGCGAACGCGGCCGACATCGAGGACGTCGAGCTGTCGAATGCGCTGACGCACCGGCTGACGCGCGAGCTGGACAAGGTGAAGCCGGGCGATGCGGTGGAGCTTCGCGTCTATCGTGACGGACGCACGCAGTCGGTGAAGGTGAAGACGGCGGACGCCGATTCCGTGTTCGGTCGCCGCTCGGTGGTGAGCTTCAGCCGCGCGCAGCTCGACGATCGTCCGGCGCTCGGCTTCGGCATCGGGGCCAGCGGGAGCAAGCGGGACACCCTCGGCGTGCTGGTGATCTCGGTCCAGGACTCCACGCCCGCCGCCGCTGCCGGGCTCGAGGAGGGCAACCGCATCGCCGCCATCAACGGTGTGGACCTGCGCGTGGCGCGCGAGGACGCGGGCGACGAGTTCATGGGCAGCGCCCGCGCCCAGCGCCTGATGCGCGAAGTCTCGAAGCTCAAGCCGGGGAACGACGTGACGCTCCGCGTCTACTCGGATGGCAGGTTCCGCGACGTGAAGATGAAGGTCGCCCGTGCCGGCGACCTGCCGCGGAGCCGCGGCATGATGATCTTCAGCGGCGTGGGCCCGATGGCGCCGATGCCGGTCATGGCCCCGATGGCGCCCATGGCCCCGATGCCACGCTCACCCATGCCGATGACGCGGGTGCGGCCAGCGGAGCCGGCCACCCCGCCCACTCCACCCGCCGAGCCGGAGGCGATTGACGAGATGAGCGACCTGCACTTCGAGATCGGCCCGCAGATCGAGGCCGCCCTGCACGAGGCGGGGGTGAAGCTCGAGCGCGTGCGGCCGCAGCTGGAGCGCATGCTGCGCGACCTGCCCATGACGCTGGAGCGCATCAAGGTGCCGACGGTGTACGTGGATGTGGCGGTGTAGTTACGACAACTGACGTACAGCGTACCTCGTACGGCGTAGCGGGACCCAGGGGGCTGGCCATTCCGATGAGTGGCTGGCCCCTGCTTCTTGCCGCCAGCCGAGAAGCGGAAGGAGCGGAAAAGGCCGGATGAACTGCCTGGAACGGCAGGATCCGTCCCTCGCGCGATCTGAAATCCGCGCATCGGACTGGCCTCCACGCCGCCAAAGGTTCCTGAATGGATTGGAACGGCTCGGGAAGCTCGACAGCGCACGGAGCCTGCTACACGGAGGAGAGGATCCGGCATGTTCGTAGCCTGCAATCCGGCCCTTTCCGTTCATGGCGCTTTTCGCAGCTACCGCTGCCAGAATCAGAACTCGATCTGCGCCCCGAGCTCGATCACGCGGTTGGGCGGGATCTGGAAG
>CAMLIU010000329.1 GCA_946479995.1 uncultured Gemmatimonadota bacterium
CTTCCGCGATGGCCAGATCGACGTGCTCGTCGCCACGACCGTCATCGAGGTCGGCATCGATGTCGCCAACGCCACCGTGATGCTCATCGAGCATCCGGAGCGCTTCGGGCTCTCGCAACTGCACCAGCTCCGCGGCCGCGTCGGTCGCGGCGCTGATGCGTCGTTCTGCATCCTTCTCGGCGACGTGAGCCCGGAGACGAAGCAGCGACTCGACGTGTTCGTCGGCAGCGAGGACGGCTTCGAGATCGCCCGCGCCGACCTGCTGCAGCGCGGGATGGGGGACCTGTTCGGCGAGCGACAGAGCGGCGTGCCCGCCTTCCGCGTGGCCGACCCCCTGCGCGACGAGCTGCTCAACGAGCAGGCCCGCCAGGCCGCCGACCTCCTGCTCGCCACTGACCCCGAGCTCGAGCGGGCGGAACACGCTCCCCTCCGCCGGGTGCTCGGCGAGCGCTATGCGAGGTCGCTCGAGCTGTTCAGGGTGGGGTGAGGGAGAAGGAGAGACGGGGAGAAGGGGAGAAGGGCGGGGACCGGCAGTGTCCCATCTCTCATTCCCCCCGTCCCCCGTCCGCTTCTACGGTTTCGGTTGCGCCACCCGCTTCTTGATCCGTTCCAGCTCGGCGTTGGCCTTGGCCAGTTCGTTCCGCAGGCGCTGGATCTCTTCGCTGCTCGCCTTCGCGTCCACCGGCCGTGCACTGCTGTCGGGGGTGCTGACGTTCGATGAGCCTCCAGCCGAATACGTCGCGCCGCGCTGCAAGGCCGAGGTGATGCGGCGGAGCACGCGGGCATCCGAGCGGCTGGCCGAGTCGAGCGGCTCGGCCAGCGTGGAGTCGAGCAGGGCCGTCGCCGCGCGAGCGGTCGCCACCTGGTTCGACGGGTCCGCCATGTAGATCGCGCGGCGCAGCGTGGCCGAGAGCGCCTGCGGCGTGTGGGGGTAGCGCGCCGCGAAGTCGGCCAGAGCACGGTCGGCTGCGGCATAGCTCCCTGCGCCGACCTCGGATGCTGCCTGGGCGCTCGCACGCGCCCAGGCCTCGGGAGCCGGCGGCTGCGTTGGAGTGCGCGATGCGCGAATCAGCGCGTTGCACCCAGTGAGCGAAAGCGCCGCCGTCATGGCCAGCGCTGTCAGCGGCGCGCGACCCGTCAGACGGCCGCGCCGCGCGCTGGAGTGGGGTGGGAGCCGGGACGCCGCCCACTCGTGGCGACGATCGGCAGCAGCAGCGTGAATTTCGTTCCCTTGCCCTCGGTGCTCTCGCATTTGATCTGACCCTGGTGTGCGTCGACGATCCCCTTCACGATCGCCAATCCCAGGCCGGTGCCCATCGCCGACGCCGCGCCCTGGTTGTCCGCCTGATAGAACTTCTGGAACACGTGCGGCAGCTGGTCCGCCGGGATCCCCGCTCCCGTATCGCATACGATGAGGCGGATGCGGTCGTTCTCGTCCGGTGCCGCATCCAGCTCCACCCGCCCCCCTGACGGGGTGAACTTGAATGCGTTGGAGAGCAGGTTTCCCGTCACCTCGTTGATGCGCTCCGGATCCCACCACACCTGCTCCGGCAGTCCCGGCGCGCGGACCACCCTGAAGTCGATGCCGCGCTGCACGGCGAGCACATGGAAGGATCGTTCCAGCTCGTCCAGCATGACGCCGAGATTGATCGGCCTCGGCTCGATGCGCCCGCCACCTGCCTCGAACCGGTTGGCATCGAGGAGCTGTGCGGCCAGCCGGGCCAGGGTGCGTGCCTGCACCTCCAGCGTCTGCGCCACCTCCTTCTGCTTGTCGGTGAGCGGGCCATAGACACCCTCCGCCATGAGCTGGAGATAGCCGAGGATCACGTTGATCGGCGTCTTGAGCTCATGCGAGGCGATGGACGCGAACTCTGCCTTCAGCTTGTCCAGCTCCGCCAGCTGCCGGCTCATCTCCTCGAAGCTCGTGGCGAGGCGCCCGAACTCGTCGCTGCGATCGCTCCGGTAGCTCAGTTGATAGCCGAGCTCGCCATCGGCCACGGCCCGCATCCCCGCCTCCAGCTCGTGCACCGGCTCGCTGATCGAGCGGGTGAGCCACCACGAGATCGCCGCCGCGAGCACGAGGGCCGCGAGCAGGGCGGCGAGCGACACCTGCTCGGCGTCGCCGAGCGCTGCTTCCGCGTCCTGCACTCGCTGCTGCGTGCGCGTGCGCAGCACCATCTCCGCTGGCGAGAGCGAGATGTCCGCGTCGTGCAGCGCGGGTGCGACCCGCTCCTGGGAGATCGAATCGGCGAGTGCGCTCCTGCCGTCTCGCATGGCCCTGAATTCATCCTCGGCCGCGGCGCGTACCTTTCGCAGGTCCTCCCGGATGCGCTCCGCCGAGCCATCGAGGGCATGCCGGTCGAGCGAGTCGGCAAGGGATTCCGCCTTGCCGAGCGCGGTGAGCAGCTCGCGATGCACGGTGTCGCTGCGGACCACGCCAAGGGCCACCTCGCGGGCGCGCACGTCGCCCATGGCGTCGCGGAGCCGGCCGAGGACCAGCGACGCCTGGAATTCGCCCTCCCGAAGGCTCCGCACCTGCCCGTGCAGGCGCTGCAGGGCGGAGCGAGCCACGAAGAGCGGCACCACGAGGACGGCGGCGAGGATGACGAGGCCGAGGGCGAGCCTCGAGCGCAGGGTCATGGAGAGTTCGTGCGGGTGAGGTGCAGCCCGGTTGTGCAAGGACCTCGCCGCGACGGCCCTTTGCCGGACCCGGGGGCCCGTAT
The DNA here is from genome assembly GCA_946479995.1 of uncultured Gemmatimonadota bacterium. The sequence goes on from CAMLIU010000329.1 coordinate 2,724, forward strand.
AGCATTGTTGGTTCGGCCCCGGAGCGGCGCTCGCGCAGCATCGCGCGCATCACGCGTCCGCCTCGGCATTCTAGGCGCGGCCACCGCCCTGCGCCACTCGCCCGATACTCGTTACATGCCCAGCGCTCCTCTCGTCCGCATCGCCGAGCTGTCGTCGCACGTCGGCACCTCCGTCACCGTCCGCGCGTGGGTGACCCACGTGCGCTCCTCCGGCAAGATCGCCTTCGCCGTGCTGCGCGACGGTACCGGTACCTGCCAGACGGTGTTCGTGAAGAACCAGCTGCCCGCGGAGGTCTGGGAGCGGTTCGCCGAGCTGACGACGGAGACGTCGGTTGCCGTGACGGGGGAAGCGCGGGCCGAGCCGCGCGCCCCCGGCGGCTATGAGATCGGTGTGACCGACCTCACCATCATCGGGCCCAGCGGGTCGGATTATCCGATCCAGCCGAAGGAGCACGGGATCGACTACCTGCTCGACAACCGGCACTTCTGGCTCCGGTCGCCGAG
>CAMLIU010000330.1 GCA_946479995.1 uncultured Gemmatimonadota bacterium
GATCAGGGCTCGATCACGATGTGCTCGCGGTGACGCTCGCGGCGCGCCGCGACGTCGGCGGCAGTCATCGGCGCCGCGGGCTGCCCCTCGAGGACGGTGCCGTCACGAAAGTAGTTCGACATGGTCGGATCGGCGAACACGAACGCGATGGCGATCGGCTCGGTGCCGGTGTTGCGCAGCGTCACGCGCGTGCCGTGCGGGATGTAGATGGTCGCGCCAGCCGAGACCTCCGCACGACGATCATTCAGCATCGCGACGCCGCGACCACGGTGAACGAAGACGATCTCGTCGGCGTGCGGGTGGTAGTGGCGCAGGATCGCCTCGCCCACGGGGATGTCCTCGTAGCCCATGAAGAGCTGCGACGATCCGCCGTTCGCGCTGTCCACCTTGATGATGACGGGAGTCCGGACGTCGCGCTTCCCAGCGGGCGTCGGGCGTCGCATCCGACGCTCGCCCTCCGCCTCGCTCAACACGAGGCCGGTGCCGGGCCCCTGCACGGCGTCCATGGCATGTCCGAAGGCCGATGGCGTGGGCCGAGGTGAGCAGGCCGTACCGATGATCGCGACGGCAGCAACTGCCGCGCGGACGACGATGCACGACGTGAGCAGGGAGTGTGACACGAGATCCTCCGGAGGTCCGGCCAGCGATCGCGCTGGCGGCGCCCTCCGAGTCCCGGACCGGCGGCCCACTGGACGACCGGGAGAGGGCTGGACAGTAGACCGTAGCACACCCCACCGCAATGGAGCCGCACCGCAAGTGACAGTCGGCGTGGCACTTGCCGGCACGAGGCCGCGGCCCGTTCTTCCCGGAAACGTCCCCGCCGCCCATTCGTAATGCGAGCATGACGCATCCCACCAGTGAATTCCTCGAGCTCCAGGCCGCGCTCGCCGGCGAGTATTCGCTCCAGCGTGAGCTCGGCCGCGGCGGCATGGGCATCGTCTTCCTGGCGCGAGACGTCCAGCTCGATCGCGACGTCGCCATCAAGGTGCTCCCCTCCCACCTCGCGCGCACCTCGGCATCCCGCGAACGCTTCCTTCGCGAGGCACGCACCGCTGCCGGGCTCTCGCACCCGAACATCGTTCCCATCCACCGCGTCGGCGAGGCGGGCGGCTTCGTCTTCTTCGTCATGAGCTACGTGGAAGGGGAGACCCTCGGGGAACGCCTCCGCACCAAGGGCCCGCTCCCTCCCACCGAGGCGGCGCGCGTGCTGCGCGAGGTGGCGTGGGCGCTCGCGTACGCGCATGGCCGCGGCATCGTGCACCGCGACGTGAAGCCCGACAACATCCTTCTCGAGGCGGGCACCGGTCGCGCGCTCGTCACCGACTTCGGCATCGCGCACGGCGGCGCGCATCCCGGCCCCGACACGGACCCGGGTAGGATCATGGGGACCGCCCATTTCATGAGCCCCGAGCAGGGGGCGAGTGAGTCGGTCGACGGTCGCAGCGACATCTATGGATTGGGGGTGGTCGGATATCTGGCAGTGAGCGGGCGCCTTCCCTTCGAGGCGCCCAGCCTCCCGGCCCTGCTGGTGAAGCAGGCCACCGAGTCCCCCCAGAGTGTCATGCGCGTGGCGCCGGGGCTTCCCTCTGCCCTCGGCGCGGCGATCGACCGCGCGCTCGCACGGGACCCCGCTGCCCGCTTCCCCGATGGCGAGGCGATGGCTGCCGCGCTCGCGCCGGCCCCGGACACCCGGCCCGTGTTGCCAACCACGCTGCGTGCCTGGCTGAACGCCCGGAACCCACTGCTCGTTCCCTACCTCGGGTGGTCGGGATTGTTCGGCACCATGACACTGGGAAACCTCGTCGCGTGGGTGACGGGCAACCGCCCCGACGGCCCCGCCGACATCGTGCTCCTCGCGGCCATCGCCTCCCTGCCCCTCTTCCCGGTCGTCGGCTTCCACCTCAACCAGGCGCGCCGGCAGTTCCGCGCCGGCCACACCCTCGCCGACCTGCGCGCCGCGCTCGACGTCGCGCGGCGTGAGCGCGCCGAGCAGGAAGCGCTCACCTTCGGCGGCGGGGAGCCGCGCGGGCACCGGCTGCTGCGACTCGCCACGGTGGGGGCGGCCACCTGGTTCGGCGTGACAATGGGGCTCGTCATGTCGGGATCGATTCACGAGCACCAGCTCAGCATGGCGTGGGTGCTCGTGCCCATGGGCACCACCATGCTGCTCGGCGCCGCGAGCAACGCGCTCGAGGTGCAGTTCATCCCGCCGAAGATCCGCCAGTGGTGGCAGACGGGCATTCGCGACCGCCTCTGGAAGAGCCGCATCGGTGAGTGGATCGCCCGCCGGCTCGGTGCGCCGGAACGCTCGCGCGTCGTGGGTCCGGGCGCCTTCCGTGCCACGGAAGCGGCACTCGGCGTCGCGGCTTCCGAGCTGTTCGCCGCACTGCCAAAGGCGTATCGGGAGCAGCTCGTCGAGCTGCCGGCCACCGTCGAGGCGCTGGAAGCCCGCGCCGCGGAGGCGCGCGCCGAGGTGGACCTGATCGCGTCCCTCGCTGCGTCCGGATCGGAAGACGCGGCGATCCTCGACGCGCGGCGACAGGCTGCGTCGAAGCAGCTCGCCGACAGCGTCGCCGCGCTCGAGGGAATCCGGCTCGACCTCCTTCGCCTGCACGCCGGCGCGAACGATCTCGCGCCACTCACCACGCTCGTGGACCAGGCACGCCTGCTCGGGGATGAGCTGAACCGGCTCGCCGAGGCCCAGCGCGAGGCAGACGGCGCCTCGGCACGATAGCCAGGACGGCGGAAAGGGGCTCCGGCGCGGCGGCGTGAAAGTTGACGGAGCGGAGCCCATGGCTCAAACGAAAAAGCCGAAAAAGTCCGCGTCCCGAACCTCCGTGCCTGGACACCCCACGCTCGCGGCCACCGGGGTGGCAGGGCTCGACGACGTGCTCGGTGGCGGCCTTCCCGTCAACCGCTTGTACCTGTTCGACGGCGCGCCGGGAACGGGGAAGACGACGATCGCCCTCCAGTTCCTGCTCGAAGGGGTGAAGCATGGGGAGCGCGGTCTCTACGTGACGCTCTCCGAGAGTCGCGAGGAGCTCACCGAGGTGGCGGCCTCGCACGGCTGGTCGCTCGACGAGGTCGAAGTCTTCGACCTGCCGGCCGAAGCGGAGGGCGGGGCGGCCGAAGGGTACACGATCTTCCACCCCGCCGAAGTGGAGCTGCAGCAGACGATCGACAGCATGTTCGCCGCCGTCGAGCAGTCGGGGG
>CAMLIU010000331.1 GCA_946479995.1 uncultured Gemmatimonadota bacterium
GTGTTGCCGGTGCGAAGCGAGACGGACTCGCTCGTGTAGTCGGACGAGCCGCCGATGGGATGCACCGCGAGGCGCAGCGTGCCCATGGCGCTCACGTGCTGCCGTCGGAGCGGCAGCGACACCGAGCGTCCCGCCGTGACCTGGGTGAGGCGCGACGTGAGGCCGTCGTGGAGCACGAAGACCACGATGTCCGACCAGTTGTGATTCTCGATCTCGAGGACGAGGTTCTCGAGCGGTCGGGCGCCGGCGTCGTCGGACGACGACATGGTCTCGGCCGATGGGGCGCGACGGTGGGCCGCACAGCCGGCGATCGCGCCGGCGGCCAGGCCCAGGGTGAGCGCGGCGAGTGAACGGCGAAGGTGATGCATGGGGTACCTCTCTACCGGCGAAACGGCTGCAGGTAGAGTGCCCCCGCGCGCGTCGCTCCGCTAGGCGGCCGCCGGCTTCTCCCGCGGGAACAGCGGCTCGCCCTTGCGCACGGTCCAGCCGGTCGCGTCCAGACTCTGCAGGGCGGAGAAGCGCTGGTCGACGACGCTGCCGGGCGCGCCAAGCTGCTCCCAGAGTGCCTGCGCCTTCACCGGCATGAACGGCGCGAGCAGCACCGTCTGGCGTGCCAGCTGGCGAACGAGCGAGGCAAGCACGGTGTCCAGCTTCCGGCGCGATTCATCGTCCGCGCCCTTGGCCAGCGCCCACGGCTGGGCGGACTGCACGTATTCGTTGCCGCGAGTGACGCAGGCGAAGGCGTGCTGGAGCGCCTCGTGCAGCAGGAAGCCGCGCGTGCCATCCATCGCCGTGTGGTACGCCGCGATGTCCGCCGCATCGTTGCGATCCGCTTCGTCCGGAGCGCCGGCGGGCACCACGCCGCCGCGATACTTCTCGACCATCGCGATCACACGGCTGGCGAGGTTGCCCCACGCATTGGCGAGATCGGAGTTGTAGCGCTCCTCGAACCGTTCCCAGGAGAAGCTGCCGTCCGCATCGAAGGGGATTTCGCGCAGCAGGAAGTACCGGAATGCGTCGGCCCCGAATCGGTCGATCGCCTCGTCGAGGTCGAGCCGTACGCCGGCCGACTTGCTGAACCGCTCACCGCCAAGCAGCACGAAGCCGTGGCCCCACACGCGCCCGGGCAGCGGCAGCTCGGCGGACTTCAGCATCGCCGGCCAGATGATGGTGTGGAAGCGCGTGATGTCCTTGCCGACGATGTGCAGCTGCGCCGGCCAGCGCTGCGCCCAGTCGCCCTCGGGGAAGCCGGTAGCGGTGAGGTAGTTGGGCAGCGCATCGAACCACACGTAGGTGGTCTGCGGCTCCCCGGTGCTCAGCGGCTTCGGGAAGGGAATTCCCCACTTGAGCCGTGAGCGGCTGGCCGATACGTCCTCGAGGCCGCGCTCGATGAGCGCCAGCATCTCGTTGCGGCGGCTCTCCGGCTGCAGGAACTCGGGATGCGTCGTGAGGTTCGCGCGCAGGAACTCCGCGTAGCGGCTGAGGCGGAAGAACCAGTTGCGCTCCTCCACCCACTCCAGGGTGCGCGTTGGGTGGAGCACGCACTTCCCATCCACGATCTCGGCGTCCTGCTTGAACGACTCGCAGCCCACGCAGTACCAGCCTTCGTACGCCTTCTCGTAGAAGTCGTCGGGATTGCGTTCGAAGATGCGCTCGATCAGCGCGCGCACCCCCGCCTTGTGCATCGGGTCGGTGGTGCGGATGAACTGGTTGCGCGAGATGCCGAGCCGGTCCCACATCGCGCTGAAGGTGGCGGCGAGGGTGTCCACGAGCGCCTGCGGCGGCACGCCCTGCTGCGCCGCCGTCTGCTCCACCTTCTGCCCGTGCTCGTCCATCCCGATGAGGAAGTGCACCTCGTCGCCGCGCAGGCGGCGATAGCGGGCGATGGCGTCGGCGCCGATCTTCTCGTAGGCGTGCCCGATGTGCGGCGCGCCGTTGGCGTAGTCGATGGCAGTTGTCAGGTAGTACCGGCTCACGATTTCTCCGGGGGCGAGCCGCCGCCATTGCCGGCGGGACCGCGGGTGTTCGAGGTGCCGTCGCCGCCGGACGGGCGGTTGCGGCGGCCGCCTCGGCGTCCGCGACGCCGCGGGGCGCGCTTCTCGGGTTCGGGTGCGGCTGCCTCGGTGGGCACGCTCACCACCGGTTCCGGTGCCGGCGACGGACGTGGTACGGGCCGCGCCGTGGCGCGGATGGGGGAGGGGAGTACATGGTGGGCGATCGGGTGCTCGCCCGTCATCCGCAGCTCGATGTCCACGAGATCGGAGTCGCTCTCGCTGGCAGGCTCGCGCATGGCCGTGGGCGCTTCGTGCGCCGCGGCCTCCAGGGCGGCGGCGAGTGGATCGCCGGCGGCGGTCATCTCCTCGCGAAGCAGCTCGAGGGAGATCACGCGAACCTCTCCATCCACGCCGCGAAGAGTCACGCGCTCACGGAAGATGTCGTTGGCGACGACCTTTTCCTCCGTCCGCGAGGTGCGCACGACCTTCCCTTCCTTGGGATACTTGCGCCGGCTCTCGACGTAGAAGTCGTGCTCGTAGCGCAGGCAGCACATCAGTCGTCCGCAGGCACCGGAGATCTGGGACGGGTTGAGCGACAGGCGCTGGTCCTTCGCCACGCCGAGATTCACCGGCCGCAGCTCGGGCAGCCAGGACGCCGAGCAGTACTGCCGTCCGCACCGACCTACGCCGTCCAGGCGCTTCGCTTCGTCGCGCACGCCGATCTGCTTGAGCTCGATGCGCGTCCGGAAGGTGGAGGCGAGCTCGCGCACGAGCGTGCGGAAGTCCACCCGCTTCTCCGCGGTGAAATAGAACGTGAGCTTCTTCCGGTCCCACTGCCATTCGGCGTCGGTGACCTTCATGACGAGGGCGTTCGCCTTTACCCGCTCGGCGGCGCGACGCCGTGCCTCCTCGTCGCTGGCGCGCACTTCCTCGTGGCGCCGGCTCTCCTCGGTCGACGCCAGGCGCTTCGCCGTGCGGCTCGGAGGAGCGCCCGCCAGGCCGTGCGGAACGCTGGCGGAGCGACGCTCGGCCTCCTCGCCCGTGGACACCACGCGGCCGAAGTCCTCGCCCCGGTCGGCGTCCACGATCACCGGCGCACCGGCGGGCGGTGCTTCGTCGGACTCCCAGAGGAAGAATTCCTTGCGGTTGCCCTTGAACCCCACTTCGATCAGCAAGGGCAGCTACTCGGCAAATTGTCCCATGCGCAGGTACTTCT
>CAMLIU010000332.1 GCA_946479995.1 uncultured Gemmatimonadota bacterium
CCGTGCGGCGTGATCGTCATCTGGCTCAAGCGGGGAAGGCCTGCGCGATGATCGACGGATCCGCCGTGCGTGCTCGCCTTCGCCTGATGGCAGTCACCTTCGTGCTCGCCCTGCCGGCGCTCGCTGCGCACGCGCAGGCGCCGGCCTCGGTGGAGGGGATCGTCACCGACAGCGTGCAGGGGAAGCCCGCCGCTGGCGCGATGGTCTTCCTCACCCGCACCTCGCCCGAGCCGAGCGAGTTCCGGAGCGTGATCACCGACGGCAAGGGCCGGTTCCACTTCGATACCCTCTCGGCGGGCCGGTACACCGTCTCCTTCGCCACCGAGTACCTGGATTCGCTCCGCGTCAGCATGCCGCCGCGTGAGCTGACGCTCGCCGAGGGACAGCGGGCGCGCGTGGACCTCGCCACGCCATCGGGTGCCATCCTGCGCGCTGCCGCCTGTCCCGGGCTTGCATTGCCGAAGGGGCAGGGAGCCGTCGTCGGCCAGGTCACCAGCGCCGATACCGATCGCCCGCTCACCACGGCACACGTCGCAGTGAGCTGGACGGATCTCGCAGTGGACCGCGCCTTCCGCCCCGTGACTACCCAGCGTGGTGGCGAAGTGGCGGTGGACTCGCTCGGCGGCTATCGCCTGTGCGGCGTCCCCACCGACACGTGGCTCCAGCTGCAGGTGCAGGACCGTGGACGCGCCGGCAGCGTGATCACGCTGAGCGTGGATGACGCAGGGGGCGTGGTGGTGCGCGACCTCTCGCTCAGCGACGAGTCGGCGCAGAGCCTCGCGTCGCTCGACTCGATCGCCGAAGCTGCCTCGAGCGACACCACCGTGAAGGCGCCACTGCTCACCGGCACGGCGACGGTCATCGGCACCGTGCGCGGACCGACCGGCCTGCCGCTCTCCGAGGCGCAGGTCCGCATCCGCGACGCCGCCGGCGTGGCACGCTCCGACTCCTCGGGCCGCTTCACCCTGCTGAACCAGCCGGCCGGCAGCCAGCTTCTCGAGACGCGCCGAGTGGGATACCTCCTCAGCCAGGTCCCCGTCGAGCTGCGCAGCGGCCGCACGACCGAGGTCGTCGTCGCGATGACGCGCATCGTGAACCTGGATTCCGTGCTCGTCACCGCGCGCCGCGCACGGTACCCGGAGTTCGAGCAGCGGCGCCGGAACGGATTCGGGCGCTACTTCGACGAGTCGGACATCGAGAAGCGGCACCCGTCGGAGACGAGCGACCTCTTTCGCATGGTCCCCGGCTTCCGCGTGCAGGGCTTCGGGCTCGACGCACGCATCGTGAGCACCCGCGGCATGGTGTCGCTGGGCGGGATGGGCGGATGCGCGACGAACGTCGTCATCAACGGCATCCAGCACCAGGACATCAACCTGCTCGATCCGGTGAACATCGGCGCCATCGAGGCCTATCCCGGCCCCGCCGGCGCGCCACCGCTCTACGACTCGGCGTGTGGCGTCATCGTGATCTGGATGAAGCGCTGACCGTCCCCCTCGGGGACAGCTCGACTGCTGCGCCACCTGGAACGGCGCCCGTCCCCTGACCGTCGTGTCGACGGTCGCCACGGCGGTCACCGTGTCCGCCACGATCTTCGTCGTGCACTTCGCCGTCAAAAGGCCCGCAGCGTCGACCTGCGCCACCGTGCTGTCCTTCAATCGCCAGCTCACCGTCGTCGGCACCGATGGGTCGGCGTCGAATCGGGCGACGAGCTGGGTGTGTGCGCCCGGCGAAGCGAGGAATCCGGCGCCGAAGACGGCGACCGAGCGCAGCGCCGGCGCGCCCGGCGCGAGCTCGAGCGTCACCGGTACCTGCTGCGTGACCGCGCCCCCGCACTGCCCCTGCGGCACCGTCACGCCCTGCAGGACCACGTCGCGATAGTACGGGCGCCTCAGGCGGACCGCGTAGGTGCCCGGCGCCCCGAAGCCGGCCAGGGCGTGCAGCGTGTCGATGGCGACGGTCACGACGGAGTCGGTCGCGCCGCGATACGTGATCGCCGTGTCGCCGAGTGCCATGCCGCGTCCCTGCGCATCGCGCACTACCAGGTCGATGCCCGGCGCGTAGATCGCCACGCCGGGCGCGATGGGCAGGCAGGGATCATCCCTGCTGCCACCACAGGCCACGGCGATGGCGAGCAGTCCTGGCGCGAGCGCAATCAGGAAGGCGAGGCGGGTGCGGTGCATGCCATTTTCACCCTGTCCCCGCACCCGGCGTCACAGCCCCCTTACTTCTCCGCCATGAACGGGTAGCGGTAGTCCGTCGGCGGGCTGAAGGTCTCCTTCACGCTCCGCGCGCTCACCCAGCGCACGAGGTTCAGCTTCGACCCCGCCTTGTCGTTCGTCCCCGAGCCGCGCGCGCCGCCGAATGGCTGCTGCCCCACCACCGCGCCCGTCGGCTTGTCGTTCACGTAGAAGTTCCCCGCCGCATTGCGCAGCGCCATCATCGCCTCGCGCACCGCGCGCCGGTCGTTGGCGAACACCGCGCCCGTGAGCGCGTACGGCGACGTCGTGTCGATGATCTTCAGCGTCTCGCTCCACTTCGCGTCGTCGTAGACGTGGAGCGTGACCACGGGACCGAAGATCTCCTCGCACATCAGCCGGTAGCCCGGGTCCGTCGTCTCCACCAGCGTGGGGTGGATGAAGTAGCCGTCCTTGCCGTCCACCTTCCCGCCAGCGACGATCTTCGCGTTCTGCTTCGCGTCGTCCACGTACCCGGAGATCTTGTCGAACGCCTTCTTGTCGATCACCGCCCCCATGAAGTTCCGGAAGTCAGTCGGGTCGCCCACCTTCAGCTCCTCGATGATGGCGACCGTGCGCTCCTTCACCTCCTTCCAGAGCGAGCGCGGCACGTAGATGCGGCTCGCCGCCGAGCACTTCTGCCCCTGGAACTCGAACCCGCCGCGCGCGATCGCCACGGCGAGCGCCTGCGGATCGGCCGACGCATGGGCGACGATGAAGTCCTTCCCCCCCGTCTCGCCGACGATGCGCGGATACGAGGCGAAGCTCGACATGTTCGCGCCGATCGTCTTCCACATGCTGTTGAACACCGCCGTGCTCCCCGTGAAGTGCACGCCGGCGAGGTCGCGATGGCTCAGCAGCTCGTTCGAGATCCGCACCGGGTCGCCGGGCACGAAGTTGATCACGCCGGGCGGCAGCCCCGCCTCCTCGAGCAGCTTCATGATGTAGTACGCCGACAGCATCGCCGACGC
>CAMLIU010000333.1 GCA_946479995.1 uncultured Gemmatimonadota bacterium
ACCTCGCGCGCACGGTGGACCAGAAGTTCTTCCCCGAGCTCTGGTCGGTGCGCTCCGGCTTCTACGGCGGGGCAAAGCCGGAAGCGTGATTCGCGACATCTCCGTGCTGGTGTCCCCGGGCACGCCGGAGTGGCCCGGAGATGCGCCGTTCACCTGCGGTTGGACGTCGCGCCTGTCCGACGGGGCGACGGTGAATCTCTCGCACACGGCGGGGAGTCCGCACGTCGGCACCCATGCCGATGCGCCGCTGCACGTGCGCGATGGCGCCCCGGCGAGCGACACGCTGCCACTGACACCGTTCCTCGGCGAGGCACTCGTGCTCGACGTGTCGGAGGCACCGGCAGGCCCGCTGGACCTCGGCGCCGACGATCCGAGGCTTCGCGACTGCGTGCGCCTGCTGCTTCGCACCGGGCGCGCGATCGCCGACGGGCGCTTTCCGGCCGACTGGCCGGTGCTCTCCCCCACCACGGCCCGGGCACTCGCGCAGCGCGGCGTGCGCCTCGTCGGGGTGGATGCGCCGTCCGTGGACGAGCGCGAGAGCCGTACGCTCGATGTCCATCACGCCCTGTTCGACAACGGCGCGTACGTGCTGGAGAATCTCGACCTGCGCGGCGTCGAGCCCGGTCGGTACGAGCTGATCGCCCTCCCTCAGCGCCTCGCAGGGCTGGATGCAGCGCCCGTACGCGCCCTGCTCCGCACCGCGGCGCCGAAGCAACGCTGAGTCGCGATCCGGACCGTCAGTAGCGCATCTCCCGCACGCGCACGCGCACCTCGGCCATGAGCGCGCGGCCAGTCACCCGCACCACCGGGGCACCAGCCGCGACTGGGTAGCGCGTGCTGTCGTTTCGCGCCGAGCCCATGATCGGCGTGACGTCGAACTCCACCGGCAGGCCGGGGGGCACGATGATCTGCACTTCCGACATCGTCGCCCGCACCTCGATGAGGCAACCGGGAGGGATGATGGCGCGCCGCAGGTCCAGCCGCACGTTGCTCATCACGGCCTTCACCTCGAGCCGCATCGGGAGGCGCCACGGACCGTCGCGGCGCACTTCGCTCATGATGCCGCGAATGCGCTCCGCCGGCGGTGCCGGCACGCCGGCATACGTGCCACCCGCGTACGTCGCCGTGAGCGGGCTCGCATCCGCTGCCGGCAGGTCGGCGATGAGCGCCTGGACCTCGGCGGGGCTGTTCGCGAGGCTGAGCTGTCCGAGGCGCCATTCGAACTCGTCTTCCGTGAGCGAGTCGTAGGCGTAGCCGTCACTGAGGACGCGGATGGCCCGCTCGCGCGCCTGCTCCACGGCGAGGGCCTGCACGCTGCCCGGCTCGGGCGTGGGTGCGGCCGGCGAGATCGATGGGCGGTTCATGGAATCGGACATGCCCTGTATACGAATCGGACCAGCAAGGGGTGTCAATCGTCCCGGCGAATGTTTCTTCGAGCGGGTTGAGCCGCTAGATTTCCTGCATGCCCGAGCCCATCTACCTGGACCACGCCGCGACGACTCCGGTCCGCCCCGAGGTGCTCGAGGCGATGCTGCCTTTCTTCGGCCCTCGCTTCGGGAACCCGTCGAGCCTGCACCGGTGGGGCCGCGAGGCGCGCACGGCGCTGGACGAAGCGCGCCAGCGGCTCGCGTCCACCATCGGCGCGAACCCCGACGAACTGTGCTTCACCTCGTGCGGCACCGAGGCCGACAACATGGCGCTCATCGGCGTCTGGCGCAGCCGCCGCGAGTCGGATGGCCGCAACGCCGCCGTGGCGACCCCGATCGAGCACAAGGCGGTGCTCGGCGCACTGCACGAGGTGGCGCACGAGGGTGGTGAGGAGCGCATCCTCCGCGTGAGCTCCTGCGGCGTGGTCGATGACGCCTCGTTCGACGAGCTGGTGGACGAGCGCGCTGCGATCTGTTCGGTGATGTGGGTGAACAACGAGATCGGGGTGATGCAGGACGTGCCCGCCCTCGCCCGGCGCGCGCACGAGCGCGGCGTCACCTTCCACACGGACGCCGTGCAGGCGTTCGGCAAGGTGGACATCGACGTGAAGCGCACGCCGTTCGACCTGCTCTCCCTGTCGGGGCACAAGATCGGCGCGCCGAAGGGCATCGGAGCGCTGTTCATCCGCCGCGGCACGCCGGTGTCCCCGCTCATGTTCGGCGGCTCGCAGGATCGGGGGCGGCGGCCCGGCACCGAGAACGTCGCGATGGCGGTCGGCCTCGCGCGCGCCGCCGAGCTCACGGTGGCCGAGCGCGAGGAGGAGTGTCGCCGGCTGAACGCTCTGCGCGAGCGGCTGGAGACGGCGTTGCTGGAGCGCATCCCGGACGCCGTGATTCACGGCCGTGGCGCGCCACGCGCGCCGCACGTCACGAACATCTCGGTGCCCGGCACCGACAGCGAGTCCCTGCTCATGGCGCTCGACCTGCGTGGCGTGGCCTGTTCGGCGGGGTCGGCGTGCCAGAGCGGAAGCATCACCCCGTCGCACGTGCTCTCCGCGCTCGGCGTCTCCGACAGCCTCGCCGGTGCCGCCATCCGCATGAGCCTCGGCTCGCTGACCACGGACGAGGGCGTCGCCCGCGTGGCCGAGCTCTTCCCGACGCTCGTCGAGAAGGCGCGCCGGCTCGCCACGGCGTAGCGTCATGCGGGAGCGCGTGCTCGTCGCCATGAGCGGCGGCGTCGATTCATCGGTCGCCGCGGCGCTGCTGGTGCGGCAGGGCTACGACGTGGTTGGCGCGACGATGCGGCTCGGCTGCCACACGGACGGGGACGCAGATCTCCCCGACCGCCCGTGCTGCTCGCTGGACAGCGTGAACGACGCGCGCCGCATCTGCGAGCAGCTCGGCGTGCCGCACTACGTGCTGAATCTGGAAAGCGCCTTCAGCCGCGACGTGGTGCGTGACTTCGTGGACGAGTACGCGCGCGGCCGCACGCCCATCCCCTGCGTGCGCTGCAACACGTTCACCAAGTTCCGCGACCTCGTCCGCCGCGCCGACGCCATCGACGCCAGGTGGATCGCCACGGGACACTACGCACGCATCGAGCAGGGCGAGCTGCGTCGTGGCCTCGACCCGAACAAGGATCAGTCGTACTTCCTGTGGGGGATCGACCGTGGCGTGCTGTCGCGCATGCTCCTCCCCGTGGGTGGCCAGACGAAGGCCGAGACGCGCGCCGTGGCGCACGAGCTCGGGCTGGAGCTGATCGCCGAGAAGGCGG
>CAMLIU010000334.1 GCA_946479995.1 uncultured Gemmatimonadota bacterium
CTCACCTTCTCACCTTCTCACCTTCTCACCTTCTCACCTTCTCACCTTCTCACCTGCGCTCTTCGTTCAACCGCCTCGCCATCTCGTCCAGCACCGCGCGATCCGCCGGGCTCAGGCTCTCCAGCCCCGCCTCCGAGATCTTGTCCAGCACGCGGTCGAGGTCCGTCGTCTTCACCTCGGCGGCCGGACGGGGTGGCGCCGGTATCGGACGCGGTGCCGGTCGCTGCGCGGCGATCGCGTGGCTCTTCGCCACCACTTCGTCCACCTCGTCGCGCTGCTGCGTGCTCCCCCGCTGGCGGGGGAGTGTCTTCGGTACGGCGCGCGGCGGAATCTCGTCCGGATAGTCGGGCGCCGGCGAGATGCGCTGCCGGAGCCGCTCGATGCTCGACGCCGGCGGCGTGCGGAAGTAGAGCCACCCGAATGCGAGCCCGCCCAGGTGCGCCAGGTACACGATGCGCTCGCCCCCCGGCACGTCCCCCGCCCCCACCATGCCGAGCGCGAGGTTCGCCACGGCGAAGAGCAGCACCACCGTCCACGCACGCACCGGGAGCACGCCGAGCAGGATCACCTCTTCATCCGGCCACTGCTGCGCGAAGCCGAACATCACCCCCAGCACCGCCGCCGACGCGCCGACGAGGATTCCCGTGCGCACGAACACCATGTAGGCGATCGCGCCGCCCACGGCGCACCACAGGTAGTAGAGGGTGAACGCGCGCGTCCCCATCGCCGACTCGAGCCGCGGCCCGAAGGCGAACAGCGCGTACATGTTCACCGCCAGGTGCCAGAACCCGTAGTGCGCGAACGAGTACGTCACCGCGCTCCACAGCGTCCGTTCCAGGCTCCCGTCCTGGAACCCCAGCACCGCGAGCACGTCCGAGCTGGACACGATGGTCCACTGCAGGAACATGATCGCCGCGTTGACGGCGATGAGCACCTGCACTGCCGGCGTGAGCCGGCGCGCGTCGGGCCTGATCGGCATGGTGGGAGTCGTCATCTATCTCTTCAACGTACTAACCGGATCCCGTGTTGCAGTTCCGGTCGCTGTCCTCGTCACTTTTCCGCCTTCCGCTTCCGGTTTATCGCTCGCCGAGCGCCAGCCGCGCGATGCGCTCGCAGAGCGTGGGAAAATCCATTCCCGCCGCCGCCGCGCCCTGCGGTACAAGACTCGTGGCCGTCATACCCGGCAACGTGTTCGCCTCCAGGCAGTAGAACTCCCCCGCCGCGTTCAGGCGGAAGTCGATCCTCGCGCATCCGTTGAGCTTGAGTGCCGCAAATGCCTGCTGCGCCTGACGCTGCACCTCGGCGGTCTGGTCCGCCGTCAGCGCGGCGGGGAAGACTTCTTCCGCCATCCCCGGCGTGTACTTGCACTCGTAGTCGTAGATCTCCTTCTTCGGGATGATCTCCCCCACCGGGAGCGCCTCGCCCCCCAGGATGGGCACGGTGAGCTCGCGGCCGGCGATGAACCGCTCCAGCATCACTTCATCATCGTGCCGGAACGCCTCGGCAATGGCGGCCGCCAGCTCCCCGGGCTTCTTCACGATGGAGAGCCCCACCGTGGATCCCTGCTTGGAGGGCTTCACGATCACCGGAAGGCCGAGCGTGCGCTCCACCTCTGCCGCGCTCGGAGGCGACGCGGGATCGGTGGCCATCAGCCAGTCGGCGGTGCGCACGCCGTGCGCGCGCATGAGGTGCTTGGAGAGGTCCTTGTCCATCGCCAGCGCGCTCGCCAGGTGCCCGCTCCCCGTGTACGGCACGCCGGCGAGGTCGAGCAGCGCCTGGATGGTGCCGTCCTCGCCCCGCCCGCCGTGCAGCGCCAGGAACGCGACGTCGCACTCCCCGCGCTTCGGCAGCCGCGCTGCCGTGTCGGCCAGCGACTCGGCATTCATGCGCGCCAGCTCGTCGGGAGTGGGCGGCTTCGTCTTCACCACGCCGCCAGCGAGCATCTGCTGCTCCGTCGCCCGATCCACCGGCCCCTTCGCCGTGTCCACGACCTTCACCTCATGCCCGCGCGACCGCAGCGCCTCGGCAATCCTGAGCCCCGACGCGAGGGAAACGTCGCGCTCGGAAGAGGTACCACCCATGAGGACTGTTATTCGCATCGATTACCCGCTGGAGGAGCTACTCGTGAACCGTGAACCGTGAACTGTGAACCGCTACTGCCGCGCCGTTACGGTTCACGGTTCACGGTAAACGGTTCACGCGCGCTCAGCGCGCCATGAGGTACGCCAGCATGTCCCCCCGCGTGATGACCCCACGGAGCGTCGCGCCGTCGCGCACGAGCACGGCGGGCGTGGCCTTGCTGAGCAGCTTCTGGACCGACTCCACCGGCTGCTCGGCGCTCACGATCGGGAGCGGGTCGTCCATCACCTCGCCCACCACGGCATCCAGGAAGCGCGAGCTCTCCAGGCCGCGCTGGGTGAGCGCGTATTCCGTGACGCTCCCGACGCACTCGCCATTCTCCAGCACGGGAAGCTGCGACACGTCGTGCAGGCGCATCAGGCCGAGCGCCTGGCGCACGAGCTGTCCCGGGGCCGCGCTCACCAGCTCGGCAGGCGCGCCGTCCCCCTTGTGGTCCAGCAGGTCGCC
The DNA here is from genome assembly GCA_946479995.1 of uncultured Gemmatimonadota bacterium. The sequence goes on from CAMLIU010000334.1 coordinate 2,587, forward strand.
CAGCGTGACCAGCTCCGGCTCGAGCAGCTGGTTCTCGCGCATCCACTCGTCGTTGTAGAGCTTGGAGAGGTAGCGCTCGCCGGTGTCGCACAGGAAGGTGACCACCAGCGCGTCAGGATCATCGATCTCACGCGCCACCTGCAGCGCCACGTGGCCGATCAACCCCGACGACCCGCCGACGAACAGCCCCTCCTCGCGCGTCATGCGACGCGCCATGGCGAAGGCGTCGCGGTCGCTCACCGTGCGATAGTCATCGATGATCGAGAGGTCGAGCGTCCCCGGCAGCTTGTCCTGGCCGATCCCCTCCACCTTGTACGGCGCGCCATCGATCTCGTGCTTTCCCTTGCTGCGCCACAGCTCGGCGAGGATGGATCCCTGCGGATCGCCGGCAATGATCTTGATCCCCGGGTTCTTCTCCTTCAGGTAGCGGCCGACGCCGGTGATCGTCCCCCCCGTTCCCGCCGCGGCGACGAAGTGCGTGATGCGCCCCTCCGTCTGCTCCCACAGCTCGGGGCCGGTCGTCGCGTAGTGTGCCTCGGGGTTCGCCTGGTTGTAGAACTGGTTCGCCAGCACCGCGTTCGGCGTCTCCGCCGCGATGCGCTT
>CAMLIU010000335.1 GCA_946479995.1 uncultured Gemmatimonadota bacterium
CGAGGATGCCGATTGCTCGAAGGAAGTGGAGCGCTCGTTCAAGAAGCGCGGCATCGTCGTGCTCACCGGCGCGAAGATCTCCAACGTCAAGGTCGGCAAGGATTCCGTCTCGCTGTCCATCGAGGCGGGTGGCGAGAAGAAGGACTACAAGGCCGACATTGTGCTCGTCGCCGCCGGCCGCGCGCCCAACATCGAGGACATCGGCCTCAAGGAGCAGGGCATCCAGCTCACCGAACGCGGCTTCGTGAAGATCAACGAGCGGATGGAGACGAACGTGAAGGGGATCTACGCCATCGGCGACGTGGCTGGCCCGCCGATGCTCGCCCACAAGGGGGAGCGCGAGGGAATGATCGCCGCCGAGGTGATCGCCGGGCACCACGCGCAGGTGCTCGACTACACGAACATCCCGGGTGCGACGTACTGCCATCCCGAGGTGGCCTCCGTCGGCCTCACCGAGCAGCAGTGCAAGGACAAGAAGCTCGACTACAAGGTCGGCAAGTTCCCCTTCTCGGCGAACGGGCGCGCGCGCACGTCGGGCGAGACGGAAGGGTTCGTGAAGATCATTCGTGGCGCGAAGTACGGTGAGATCCTCGGCGCGCACATCGTCGGCGCGCACGCCACGGAGATGATCCACGAGCTCGTCGTGGCCCGCACCAACGAATTCACGGTGGAGGAAGTGGATCTCGCCGTGCACGCACATCCGACGCTGAGCGAGGCCATCGCCGAGGCGGCGCTGGACTCGATGGGCAGGATGATCCACGCCTGACCGCGACGGATCCAAGAGCGGTGCGGTGACGGACACGAGGACGAACGCGTTCGGCCAGCCCATCGGCTTCCCGGTGGACCACTGGACCGAACGCGAACGTCCGCCGCGCACGCCGATGGCCGGCCGCTACTGCCGCCTCGAGCCGCTGGACGCCGCGCGGCATGCCCTGGACCTGTTCGAGGCGTATTCGGACGCGCCGGACGAGCGGGACTGGACGTACCTCGTTCCACAGAAGCCGCTGTCGCTTCCGGCCTACCGCGACTTCCTCGAGGCCGAGGCGCCAAGCGAGGATCCGCTGCGCTTCGCGGTCATCGATGGCGGCAGTGGGAAGGCGGTCGGCAGGATCGCGCTGATGCGCATCGACGCGATCAACGGCGCGATCGAGGTGGGCGGCATCATGTACTCGCCCCGGCTGCAGCGGAAACCGGCCGGCACCGAAGCGATCTTCCTTCTCGGGCGGCGGGTCTTCGACGAGCTGGGCTATCGGCGCTTCGAATGGAAGTGCGACAGCCTCAATGCTGCATCCCGCGCTGCGGCGGTGCGCTACGGATTCACATTCGAGGGGATCTTCCGTCAGGCCATGGTCTACCACGGTCGGAACCGTGACACGGCGTGGTATTCGATGCTCGACAGCGAGTGGCCGCGCGCCAGGCGCGCCTTCGAGCGCTGGCTCGATCCGGACAACTTCGACGACCAGGGACGGCAGCGCCGGCCGCTCGCCGAGCTGCGGGAGGACTGAGATGCGGGAACTGCTCGTCTGTGACCTTGGCACGCGCACCTACGCGGAGGTGCTGGAGCTCCAGCGTGCCGTGGCGCGGGCGCGCATTTCGGGCGCGATCGACCAGGACGTGCTGATCCTCGTCGAGCACCCACCGGTGGTTACGCTGGGGCGCTCGTCGAAGGCGAATCACCTCCTCGCCTCCCCTGCCCTGCTCGCCGCGCGCGGTGTGGAGCTGTTCGAGGTGGAACGCGGCGGCGATGTCACGTTCCATGGGCCGGGCCAGCTCGTCGGCTATCCGATCTTCGACCTCAAGCGCCACAAGCAGGACCTGCACTGGTACCTGCGGCAGGTGGAAGAGGCGCTCATCCGCGGCGTTGCGCCGTTCGGCATCGTCGGAGAACGCAATGTCGGCTACACTGGCGTGTGGACGCAGGGGCGCAAGCTCGCCTCCATTGGCGTGCACGCCAGGGACTGGGTGACCTGGCACGGCTTCGCGCTCAACGTGACGACGGACCTGGGCTACTTCGACCTCATGGTGCCGTGCGGGATCGCGGAGGTGACGATGACGTCGATCGCGGGGGAGCTGGCACGGCGGGCGACCGAGCCGCCGGCCAGCACGGAGCTCTGGCGGCGCACCTGCGCCAGCGTCGGCAACGCCATCGCCGAGGTCTTCTCATTGGACTCGGCGCTCCTCACGCCCTCGGAGCTCGAGCGCCGCACCGCAATGACCGTCTGACGAGCCGGCGGCCCCCGGCCGCCGAGCGAGTCCGACGAGCAGCCGGCGCAGGCGGCGAGCGGGTCGGACCCGCTCGACCCTCTGTATATTCCAGCAATGGCCGACGGCCCCCGCCTCTACCGTCCGCGCGAGCGCGACGTCCCCGCCTCGGACGCGACCTCGCTCACCGCTTCGCTGAATGACGACCAGGCCCGCGCCGCGACCTTCGGCGACGGCCCGCTCCTCGTCATCGCCGGCGCGGGGACGGGGAAGACGCGCACGTTGATCCATCGGGTCGCCGCTCTCATCGAACGCGGCGTGGCGCCGGAACGCATCCTCCTGTTGACGTTCACGCGGCGTGCGGCCAGCGAGATGCTCTCGCGCGCCGAACGGCTCGTCGGCGCGGCAGGCGCGCGAGTGCATGGCGGCACCTTCCACTCCGTCGGGCATCGCCTGCTGCGTCAGTTCGGGCCCGCCGCCGGCCTCCCGGCCGACTTCACGATCATGGACCAGGGCGACGCGGAAGACCTGATGCAGCTCGCCCGCGGCGCGCTCGGCCTGGCGAAGAGCAACAAGCGCTTCCCGAAGAAGGAGACGCTGCACTGGCTCTACTCGCGCCACGTGAACACCGAGCTGCCCCTCGACGAGCTGCTGCACCGCGACGTTCCGCAGTTCCTCGAGTACGAAGAGCAGATCACCGCGCTGTTCGCCGACTACACGCTGCGCAAGCAGGAACGGAACCTCGTCGACTACGACGACCTGCTGCTGTTCTGGGCGCTCATGCTGGAGGCGTCGCCGGAGCTGCAGTCGCGGATCGCGGGGATGTACGATCACCTGCTGGTGGACGAGTACCAGGACACCAACCTGCTGCAGGCGCGCATCCTCCGCGGCATGTGCGGCGCCCACCGCAAGCTCACCGTCGTCGGCGACGACGCGCAGAGCATCTACGCCTTCCGCGGCGCGCACTTCCGCAACATCCTCGACTT
>CAMLIU010000336.1 GCA_946479995.1 uncultured Gemmatimonadota bacterium
CCTGCGGGTAGTTGATGATCGGCGTGGAGATGAGCGAGCCGAAGACGCCGCCGTTCGTGATGGTGAACGTGCCGCCCGTGAGGTCGTCCATCGTCAGCTTGCCGTCGCGGGCGCGCTTTGCCAGCTCGCTGATGTCGCGCGAGACGTCGAGCATCCCCTTGCGGTCGGCGTCCTTCACGTTGGGGACGACGAGCCCGGCTTCGGACGCGACGGCGATCCCCATGTTCACGTAGTTCTTGTAGATGATCGTGTCGCCGTCCACCTGCGCGTTCACGACGGGATAGGCCTTGAGCGCCATCGTCGCCGCCTTCACGAAGAAGGGCATGAAGCTGAGCTTCACGCCGTGCTCCTTCTCCACGCGTTCCTTCATGCGCGCGCGAAGCTCCGTGACGGCGGACATGTCGATCTCGTTGAACGTCGTCAGCGTGGCCGTCGCGTTCTGCGACAGCAGCAGGTTCTCGGCGATGCGCTTGCGGCGCGTCGTCATCTTCTCGCGCACCTCGCGCTCGCCGGGCGCGGCCTGACGCAGCGCGGGAGCGGGAGCAGGAGCGGCGGCCGGCGCACTCGGCGCCTTCGGCGCGGCGGGGGCCGGCGACGGAGCTGCGGCGCGTGACGCCTGCTCGATCACGTCGGGCTTGCTGATCACGCCACCGCGGCCGGTGCCGGTGACGGAGGCGAGATCCACATTCTGCTCCGCCGCCACACGCTGTGCAGCGGGGGACACCTTGGCCGCGCCACCGGTCGGCGCGGCGGCGGGAGCCGGCGCCGCGGCGGGCGTGCTCGCCGGTGCAGCGGGAGCGGCGGCGGCTGCGGAGGGCTGCGCCGCCGGCGTGGTAGCGGCCGCCGCGGCGCTCGCGCCCTCGGCGAGGTCGCCGAGCACGTCGCCCACGTTCACGACGTCGCCTTCCTTCGCCGCCTGCTTCGCCAGCACGCCGGCGGCGAGCGCCGGCACCTCGACGGTGATCTTGTCGGTGTCCAGCTCGACGAGGGTGTCGCCCGCGGCGACCGCTTCGCCTTCCTTCTTCAGCCAGCGGGACACGGTCGCCTCGACGATCGACTCGCCGAGCGGGGGAACCTTGATTGCAGTCATGAGTGCGCTGGAGCGGAGCAGGTCTTCAGCGGCCGCGGCGCCTTTCGCGCCCGCAGGCCGCTACATAGCATTCGCGTCAAATATAACCCCAGGGCACAGGCGTGCGAGGACTCACCATCTCCGCTCACGGCGGGCTCGATCGCATCGAGCTTCGTGACGACCTTCCCGTGCCGGAGCTGAGCCACGAGACCGACGTCCGTGTCCGCATCCGCGCCGCGGCGATCAATCATCTCGACCTCTTCGTCGTTGGCGGCCTGCCCAACGTCCACATCACGCCGCCCTGGATCCTCGGGTCCGACGGCATGGGCGTGGTGGAGAGCGTGGGCAGCGCCGTGACGGCGGTGTCACCCGGGGACACGGTGCTCATCAACCCGGGGATCAGCGACCGCACCTGCCAGTACTGCCGCGCTGGCGACCAGCCGCTCTGTCTCGACTACGCGATCCTCGGCGAGCAGCGCCCCGGCACCCTCGCCGAGTTCGTCGTCGTGCCGGAGGTGAACGTCGCCCGCATTCCGGCTACGAGCGACGAAGCCGAGGCCGCGGCGTTCACCCTCGCTACGCTGACGGCGTGGCGGATGCTCGTCACGCGCGCCGACCTGCAGCCTGGCGAGCACGTGCTGATCTGGGGAATCGGCGGCGGTGTCGCGCTGGCCTGCCTGCAGATCGCCAAGCTCATCGGCGCACAGGTGACGGTGACGTCGAGCAGCGACGACAAGCTGGTGCGCGCGCGCGACCTCGGCGCCGACGACACGATCAACTACGTGGGGGTGGACGTGGGGCGCGAGATGCGACATCGCACACAGAAGCGCGGCGTGAACGTCGTGGTGGACACCGTGGGCGAGGCCACCTGGTCGCAGTCGCTGGGCGCGCTCGGCAAGAAGGGCAGGCTGGTGACCTGCGGCGGGACGTCCGGCCCCATGGTGACGACCGACGTGCGACGGCTGTTCTGGAACCAGTGGAGCATCCTCGGCTCCACGATGGGCAGCGAGTCGGAGTTCCAGGCCATCGTCGCGCACTTCAATGCCGGCCGGCTCCGCCCGCCGGTGGACAGCGTCTATCCCCTCGCCGACGGCCGCGAGGCATTCGAGCGCATGCAGAACGGTGAACAGTTCGGGAAGCTCGTCATGAGGGTGGCCTGATGCGCGTCCGGCTGCAGCCGCGCTACAGCGACTACGACTCGCGTGGCCACGTGAACAATGCCGTCTACCTCACCTACTTCGAGATCGGCCGGGTGTACGCGTGGCTGGCGGCGGTGGGACACACCGACCCGAACTTCATCATCGCCGAGGCGCGGATCACCTACCGGAGCCCGGCGATGCTCGGCGAGCCGCTGGCGATCGAGGTGACCACGTCGGAGATCCGCAGCAAGGCGTGGGTGTGGAGCTACCGCGTGCTGGACGAACGCGACGACCGGGTGGTGGCCGAAGGGGCGACGACCCAGGTGATGTACGACTACGGCGAGCGGAAGTCGGTGCCGATTCCCGCCGACCTGCGCGCGGCGCTGGAGCGGATATGAGCGACGAAGACCGGAGCGCGGATGCGGGCGGCGAAGCGGGTGATGCGAAGGGCACACCGCCAGACGGCGGCCACGCGCAGTACGAGCCGGCCGAGCAGAAGACGGTGCGCGACCAGTACGCTGCCGGCGAGAAGCCCCTGTGCCCGCGCGACGGCACTCCGATGACGGTGCGTTCCATCGGTGGCGGCTCATTCGGCCTCGGCTACGCGCGCCGGCGCGAGTGGCTCATCTGCCCCACCTGCAAGCGGAGCGTGATCTTCGACCTGCGACGGGGCACACGGAACTGAACTGCTCGTGAACCGTGAACCGTGAACCGTGAACCGGGCCTGCGTTGAGCGCAGTTGCGGTTCACGGTTCACCGTTCACGATTTACGGTCGATTTGAGTAGCTTTCCCCGGCAGAAACCCCGCTGCCACCTCGAAACGCCCCCCATGTTCCTCCAGGACACCATCAACGACGGCTTCGGCGATCGGCTGCAGTCGAGCTTCACCCAGGTGTTCGGCGACATCGTGCCGGCGCTGCTTGGCGCGCTCGTCATCCTCTTCGCCGGCTACCTGCTGGCGAAGGTGCTCGAGAAGC
>CAMLIU010000337.1 GCA_946479995.1 uncultured Gemmatimonadota bacterium
CCGCCGGAGCCGAACAGCGCGCTCGGCTTGCCGCAGTGCGGGCACTCGAACCAGCTCATGTTCTCCACGATGCCGAGCACCGGCACGTCCACGCGCTGGAACATCTTCACGCCGCGCAGCGCATCGCCGACGCTCACGTCCTGCGGCGTGGTGACGATGATCGCGCCATCCACGTTCGTCGCCTGCACGAGCGAGAGCTGGGCGTCGCCGGTTCCGGGCGGCATGTCCACGAGGAAGTAGTCGAGCTGGCCCCACGCCACGTCGGCGAGGAACTGGTTGATGATCTTCATCACGATCGGTCCGCGCCAGATGGCCGGCTGGTCGGGCTCGATCATCATGCCGAGCGAGATGAGCTTCACGCCGTGCGCCTCGAGCGGGATCATCTTCTCATTGATCACCGACGGCTGGCCGCTGACGCCCATCATCCTCGGGATGTTTGGCCCATAGATGTCGGCGTCCATCAGGCCCACGCGCGCGCCACCTTGCGCAAGCGCGACGGCGAGGTTCACCGCCACGGTGGACTTGCCCACTCCGCCCTTGCCCGAGGAGATGGCAATCACCCGCCCGAGGTTGGTGAAGCGCTTCGGCGTGGGCGCCGAGGGTCGCGGCGGGGCGGCGGGAGCCTGGTCCATCACGGGGAGCGCGCGGCCGGCAGGCTTCTTCGGCGCGCTGGCCACCTCGAGCTGGAGGTCGGTCACGCCCGGCACTTCCTGGATGGCAAGACGCACGGCGCGCGCGAGGGCGGGGTCGTCGTCGGGTGCGAGCTGCAGGGTGGCGCGAACGCGGCCATCCGTGGTCGTGGCGATATCGCGCACCTGCTGGCTGGAGAACACGTCCGCGCCGGTGCGGGGATTGGCGATGCGGGAGAGCGCCTGCGCGAGTCGCTCCTGGAGGGTTGTCGTGGACATGCCGAAGGATAATCGGCCGAACCGCGGGTAGCGTCATCCCCTCACGGCGACGCCCACGTCGGGACCGTCTACCCCGCCGCGAGAAACTCCCGCGCTGCCTCCACCACCCGGTCGCGCACGTCGCTCAGCTCCCCGGCGATCAGCGCTCCCGACGCCCGCGCATGGCCCCCGCCGCCGAACCGCCGCGCAAACGCGTTCACGTCGGTATCGCCCGTGCTGCGGAAGGAGACCTTCACCTTGCCGTGGCCCAGGTCCCGGAAGAAGAGCGCCATGCGCGTGCCGGCGATGGACCGCGCATGCTCCACGATGCCGTCCAGGTCTTCGGCGCGAACGCCGTGCTCCTCCAGCGCGCCCGCCTTCATGCTCAGCCAGGACAGCCCCACCGACTCGTCCACCTGCAGCGTGCCGAGCACGTCGGCCATGAGGCGCACGCGTCCCGCCGGCGCGGAGGCGTAGATGCGCGTGTACATGTCTTCCGGATCCACCCCGCACGCCAGAAGCTGCGCGGCGACGGCGAGACAGCGCGGCGAGGTATTGCTGAACCGGAAGCCGCCGGTGTCGGTGAGCATGCCGGTATAGAGGGAGCGGGCGATCTCCGGCGTGATGGGCCAGCCAAGCACCGCGGCGACGTCGTACACCAGCTCCGCAGTGGCGCACGCCGACACGTCACGCAGCACGATCTCTCCCGGCGGGTCGTCGGAGGCGATGTGATGATCGATGACGAGCCTCGGCACCTGCAGGGCGCGCACGCTGTCGGCCAGCACACCGAGCCGCCTCACGTCGCTGATGTCGAGGACGACCAGGAGGTCGACGTCCCGCAGCGCCTTCGTGCCGCGACCGGTGCGGTCGTCCACGTCGTCGCCGAGCAGGAACTGGAACATCTCCGGCCACGGCGTGGGGTTTACGACGTAGGGCGCGAGGCCGCGCGCCGACAGCAGGCGGGCGAGCGCCGTCTCGGACCCGCATCCGTCGCCGTCGGCGTTCATGTGCGTGCTCAGCGCCACCCGCCGCCTCGGCACGAGCTCACGGGCGAGGGTCTCGATGGCCGCGCGGCGGGCCGGTGGGACGGTGAGCAGGTCGGTGGCCACGATCGGTGCGATTCGGTGCGAGGGTGAAAAAAAGAGCGGCGCCCTCCACCGGAGGGCGCCGCTGCAATCTAGTGCGCGCGAGGGTCAGTCGCCCATGCCGGACGACACCGTCTCGCCCCGCCCGATCTTGGAATGGCTGCGGCTGTAGAGGAAGTAGATGACGAAGCCGAGGATCAGCCAGACGAAGAGGCGGATCCAGGTATCCTTCGGCAGGCCGGCCATGAGGCCGAAGCAGCTCAGGATGCCCAGGATGGGAACGAGCGGCACGAGTGGCGTCTTGAACGCGCGCGGGATGTTCGGCTGGCGCACGCGGAGGATCCAGACGCCGGCGCAGACGATCACGAAAGCAAGCAGGGTGCCGATGCTGACGAGCTGCCCGAGCAGGCCGATCGGGAAGAGACCGGCGACGATCATCGCGACCGTGCCGGTGAGGATCGTCGTGATGTACGGCGTCTTGTACTTCGGGTGGACCTTGCTGAACACCGGCGGCAGCAGGCCGTCGCGCGACATGGAGAAGAAGACGCGCGGCTGGCCCATGAGCATGACGAGCACCACGGACGCGAGGCCGGCCAGCGAGCCGATCTCCACCGCGTAACGCAGCCAGGCGAGCGACGAACCCGCCGCCTGCACGGCGATGAGGATCGGGGCCGGATCGTTCAGCGTGGTGTAGTGCGCCATGCCCGTCATCACGAGCGCCATCAGCACGTAGAGGATGGTGCAGATGACGAGCGAGCCGAGGATGCCGATCGGCATGTCGCGCTGCGGATTGCGCGCTTCCTGGGCCGCCGTGCTCACGGCGTCGAATCCGATGTAGGCAAAGAAGATCACTCCCGCGCCGCGCAGGATGCCGCTCCAGCCGAACTCACCGAAGTGGCCGGTGTTGGGCGGAATGAATGGATGCCAGTTCGCGGTGTTGACGTACATGAAGCCGACGCCGATCACCAGGAAGAGCACCGCCAGCTTGATGAAGACGATCGCGTTGTTGAACCGCGCCGACTCACGGATGCCGATGACGAGGACGACGGTCATCAGCGCGACGAGCACCATCGCGGGGATGTTGATCACCGCGCCGGTGGTCGAGAAGTGGTTCTGCGCATCCACCGCGAAGGGCGCATTGGAGTACGCGGCCGGAAAGATGATCCCGAACTCCTTCAGGAAGGGAACGAAGTTGCCCGCCCACCCGACCG
>CAMLIU010000338.1 GCA_946479995.1 uncultured Gemmatimonadota bacterium
CGGTCGAGGGGCGGCTGGCGCAGGGGCAGTCGCCGGCGCCGGGACGGTGGTGGGAGGCGACTGCCGCACCACGGGGCCGGCGAATGGTGGCGTGACACGACGCGTCGGTGCCGCCGGGCGCGCAAACGGTGGCGGCGACGCGGGCGCAACGGGTCCGCGCGGCGCGAAGGGCGCGGGCGTCGGGGCAGCAGGTGCGGCCGCCGGACGCGCGGCAGGCGCACCAGCCGACGCCGCCGGCGGTGCGGGACGCATGAAGGGCGGCGCCGCCGGCCGCGGCGCGACGCTCGGGGCGGCGGACGACGGAGCGACGGGCGCGGGCGCCGCTGCCGGAGCCGGAGTCGACGTCGGCGCGGCTGCCCGCTGGGGCGGTGGACCCCCGCTGACCGCCGGAGCGGTGACGGCCGGCGTGAGCCGAGGAACGACGAGCGCGGGAGCTGGCACCGGTGGCGGGGGCGCAGCAGCTGGCGGCGCGGCCGGAGGGGACGCTGGCGCCGGCGTGGGCGCAACGGTCTTCGGCGCCGGTGCGACGGTGCTCGCCGGCGTCGGAGGTGCTGCCCTGGAAGGCGCTGATGCCGGCGAGGCCGCCATGGCGGAAGGCGCAGCGAGATCGGAACTGCTCCCCGCGTCGCGCGTAATGGGAATCACCCCCCCGCAGACGGAGCAGCGGGCGCGCACGCTTTCCGTCGGCAGCTTGTCCGGATCGACGCGGAATACCGAGCGGCATTCCGGGCAGGCCACGTTCATGCCTTCTCTCCCTTGGGCGCGGCGAGCGCCGGATCGGTGATCTGGCCGACTCCCGTCGGCTGACTATCCGTGCGCCGATCGACGGAGTACACCGACCCTGGCAGCGTCTTCGCGTAGCTCTTCATCTCGGTCGCCAGCTCGCTCACCTGCGCGGCGTGCGTGAAGTGGCGCCGGTCGTTCGTCACGACACCGATCGAGACGGTCATCAACGGAACCCGGTGCAGCTGACCACGCCGGTCCTTGCCGAAGAAGTATCCGGCGCGGCGATCCTGCTCCGAGTACTGATAGGGGATGAGCGTGTCGAACACGCTGACGATCTCCGAACACACCTCGGAGATGCACTGCGTGGGAATGACGAAGATGAAGTCGTCGCCTCCGATGTGCCCGACGAATCCGTCTTCCCCACATACCCCCTTCACCACGTCATGCAGGATCTTGGCGAGGATGCGAATGACCCGATCGCCATCGTAGTACGAATAGCGGTCGTTGAACTCCTTGAAGTGATCGAGGTCCGCGTAGCACATCGCGAAGCGGACCTCCTGCTTCAGCCGTCGCGCCACGTCCGCCTCGATCTCGGCCGCCCCCGGCAGGCGGGTGGACGGGTGCACGACAAGGTCCCGGTCGGAGCGCCGCAGCATGGCGTCGAGCCGCGTGACGAGCTCCTGGACGTCGATCCGCTCCCGCACCACTTCGTCGGCACCGGCGGCGAACGCACTGGCGAAGGCCTCATCGTTGTCCGCCGAGAGGACGACGGAGGGCACGACTCCCGTATAGGAGTCGCGCTTGAGCCGCCGGCAGGCGGCGTAGACCGGCTCGGGGTCGGTACGAGCGTCGAACGCCACCAGGCGCGGGCGTCCGCGCAGGGACATTGCCATCAGCTCGTCGATCTGACTGACCTTCAGCACGACATCCGCCTGCCGCGCCAGCCACTCGGTGAGCGCGGCAGGCGGCGTGGCGTCGTCCGGGGAGAAGAGGATGGCGCTGTTCTTGACCACGCGGGGGCCCGGCGGGGATGGAGGCGGCAAGATAGGACGGGCGGGAAGTGAAGTCAAACCGCTCAGAGCGGTGTTGCTTCGTCAAGCAGCATGATGGGAATGTCGTCGCGCACCGGAAAGCGCAGGCGGCAGCTGTTGCAGAGCAGCGCCTGCTCCTGTTCGCGATACTCGAGCGCGCCCTTGCACTTCGGGCAGACGAGGATGTCCAGGAGCTTGGGGGAGAGCGTCATGCTGAGGAGTCGTCGTGAAGCCGATAGCCGAAGCGACGGACGGCGCTGTCGCTCTTTCGCCAGTTGGGGAGCACCTTGACCCAGAGGTCGAGGTAGACGCGGGTATCGAGGAACGCTTCCACCTTTTCCCGCGCCGCGCGACCGATCTCCTTGATCCGCCCTCCGCCGGACCCGATCAGGATCCGCTTCTGGCTCTCGCGCTCCACGTACAGGACTGTCCGAATGTACAGCGGCGTGCTCCCCTCGCGAAACTCCTCCACTTCGCAGGCCAGGCTGTAGGGGACCTCTTCGTCGAGCTGCTCGAGCGCCGTTTCGCGTACGAGCTCGGCGACGAAGAACCGCGTGGACGCGGTGCTGATCTCGTCTTCCGGGTAGAGGAACGGGCTGGCCGGCAGTGCGGCCTCGAGATCGGCCAGCAGCTGCTCGACGCCCTCGCCGGTGACCGCGGAGATGAGCCTCGCGTCCGGCAGGGCGTCGCGAAGCTCGTCGCGCTCCACCGGGCGAAGGAGGTCGACCTTGTTGAGGACGGTCCACACCGGCGCCGCTGGGAGTGACTCCAGCTCGGCGGCTTCCGCAAGGGGTGGGGGCACCCGTTCGGTGGCGTCGGCCAGGTAGACGATGACGTCGGCGTCCTTCAGCGCGCGGATGGCGGTGCTGCGCATGGCGCGTTGCAGCTCGTAGCGCGGGTTGAGCAGTCCCGGCGTATCGAGGATGATCATCTGGGAATCGTCCGTGGTGCGGATGCCGACAACGCGGTTCCGCGTGGACTGCGGCTTCTCGCTGACGATACTGAGCTTCTCACCGATGATCCGGTTGAGGAGCGTGGACTTGCCAGCGTTGGGCTTGCCGACGACGGTCACGATTCCAGCGTGGGGCATGAGGGGAATATAGGGGAGGTCGAGCGAGTATCGACCAGCGTCCATCCTCCAGAGTCCATCGACCACCACCCGTTGACCATCGACTGGAGGTCGTCCACCGTCGAATCGTCGACGGGCGGCGGTCGATAGCCGATTGTCTTTGGACGTTGGTCCTTGGACGTTGGTCTTTGGACGTTGGTCCCTGGACGTTGGTCCTTGAACGAAGGACGGTGGTACACAATCGAAAGCCCCTGATGGCTCGAGGCCATCAGGGGCTTTCTCAGGGGTGCCGGCGATGGCCTACTCTCCCGCGATCTCTCGATCGGAGTACCATCGGCGCTGTAGGGCTTAACGA
>CAMLIU010000339.1 GCA_946479995.1 uncultured Gemmatimonadota bacterium
TAATGGACGAGACCTTTCATCTCACGCCGCTCGACGCGCGGCGCTACGACTTCGGACGCGCCATGCGCGGCTACGACCCCGCCCGCGTGGAGCGGTTCCGCGAGCAGGTGGCGGAGGAGCTGGAGCGCCTGACCCGCCAGACCGTCGACCTCGACACGAAGGCGAAGAGCTTCCACGAGCAGCTGCGCGCCTTCCGGGAGCGCGACAAGGCGCTGAACGATGCGCTCGTGAGCGCGCAGCAGTTGCGGAACGAGATCCGCGAGTCGGCGGAGCGCGAGGCGTCGCTGATCGTGCGCGAGGCGCGCGCAGCCGGCGAGCGTGAGCTGGACGAGATGCGCGGCGAGATCCGGCGGCTGGAGATGCAGCTCGCGGAGCTGGAGCGTGCGCGTCGTGCGCACCTCGCGCAGCTGCGGCAGATGGCGGAGCGGCAGCTCGCCGAGATCGCGGCGGCGGAGCAGGAGTCCGCGCCGCGCGTGCCGGCGTCACCGCTCGGCGCGTCGCCGAACGGGCCGGCGTCTCCCGTGGAGCAGGGATGAGCAGCGTGCAACCGCTCGAGATGGACACGGCCGATCCGAGCGCCCACACCGCGGAAGTGGTGGGGGCGGCGGCGGAGCGTGTGCGCGAGCGATTCGGTCGCGCACCCGACGCGGCGATCGTGCTGGGCACGGGGCTCGGCGGCCTGGCGAAGGAGATCGACGTCGAGGCGACGATTCCATACACGGACATCCCCGGCTTTCCGCTCTCCACGGTGGAGAGCCACGCTGGCCGTCTGCTGTGCGGCACGCTGGGCGGGAAGACGGTAGTGGCGATGCAGGGGCGGTTCCATCGCTACGAGGGCTACACGCTGCGGCAGGTCACCTTCCCGGTGCGCGTGCTGCGCGCGCTCGGGGCGGAGACGCTGGTCGTGTCGAACGCCGCGGGCGTGATGGATCCGTTCTGGAATCCGGGCGAGGTGATGCTGATCGCCGACCACATCAACCTGCTCGGCGACAATCCGCTCATCGGCCCGAACGACGACCGGCTCGGCGTGCGCTTCCCCGACATGTCGGCGCCCTACGACGCCGGGCTGCGCGCCCTGGCGCGCCAGGTGGCGCTGGAGCAGCGCATCGTGCTGCGCGAAGGCGTGTATGTCGCCATCACCGGGCCGGCCCTGGAGACGCGCGCCGAGTACCGTATGCTGCGCACCCTCGGCGCCGACGTCGTGGGGATGAGCACCGTGCCCGAGGTCATCGTCGCCGTACACGCAGGGATGCGGGTGCTCGGATTCTCGATCATGACCGACAAGTGCCTGCCCGATTCACTGGAGCCGGTGACGCTGGAAACGATCATCGCCAACGCCGGCAAGGCGGAGCCGATGCTGACCGCGCTCGTGCGCGGCGTGCTGGAGCGGATGTGACGGCGGCCAACGTGACGCCGCGCTTCGCGCCGGTGCCGCCGGAGCTGTCGGCGGACGGACTGGAGCGCGAGCTGCTGGAGCGGTGGAAGCGCGAGTACCTGTTCGCGCGCACGCTCGCGGCGCGTGCCGGCGCCGAACCGTTCGTGTTCTTCGAGGGGCCGCCGACGGCGAACGGACGCCCGGGGATCCATCACGTGTTCGCGCGGACGGTGAAGGACCTCTTCTGCCGCCACCGCGCCATGAAGGGCTACTTCGTGGACCGCAAGGCGGGGTGGGACACGCACGGCCTCCCCGTGGAGATCGAGGTCGAGAAGAAGCTCGGCATCAGCGGCAAGCAGCAGATCGAGGCGCTGGGCGTGGCGGAGTTCAACCGCCTCTGCCGCGAGAGCGTGTTCACCTACCGCACCGAGTGGGAGGAGCTCAGCCAGCGGATTGCCTACTGGCTGGACTACGAGGATGCGTACGCCACGTACACGAACGAGTACGTGGAGAGCGTGTGGTGGGCGCTGGCCACGCTGCACGCGAAGGGGCTGCTGTATCGCGGACACAAGGTTCTGCCGTACTGCGTGCGCTGCGGGACCTCGCTGAGCAGTCACGAGGTGGCGCAGGGCTACGAGGACGTCGAGGATCCGAGCGTGTACCTGGCACTGGACCTCGTGTCGGTCGCCGGCGCACGGGTGCCGGACGCCGAAGGAATGCCGGGACGCACGTCGCGCCGCATCCTCGTCTGGACGACGACCCCGTGGACGCTCGTGTCGAACGCGGCGCTCGCCGTGAAGCCGGAGCTCGAGTACGTGGAGCTCCGCCGCACCGGCAAGCCGGACACCCGCACGATCATCCTCGCCGAGGCCCGCGCCAAGGCCGTGCTCGGCGACGACTACCTCACGCGGTGGACGCCGGTGGGCCGGCTCACGGGGCGCGACCTGGTGGGTGCGCGCTATCGCCGGCCATTCGACTGGCTTCCGTATCCCGACGGGGCGGAGCACGAAGTCGTGGTGGGCGAGGAGTTCGTGAGCGCCGACGACGGCTCCGGCGTGGTGCACATGTCGCCGGCCTTCGGGGCGGACGACTACGCGGCGGGACGGCGCAACAACCTCGCCTTCCTGCAGCCGGTGGACGCCCGCGGACAGTTCCCTGCCGACCTGCCGCTGGTGGGCGGGAAGTTCGTGAAGGATGCCGATCAGCAGCTCATCGCCGCGCTGGACGAACGGGGGCTGCTCTGGCGTGCCGGTACCCTCACGCACTCGTATCCGCACTGCTGGCGCTGTGGCACGCCGCTCCTGTACTACGCGCGCACGTCGTGGTTCGTGCGTACGTCGTCGTACAAGGACGCGATGATCGGGCGCAACGACCGCGTGGACTGGCATCCCCCCGAGGTCGGCACCGGGCGGTTCGGCGAGTGGCTTGAGAACAACATCGACTGGGCCATCTCGCGCGATCGTTACTGGGGAACGCCGCTGCCGCTCTGGGTGTGCGACCAGAACGACGACCACGTGGACGTGATCGGAAGCTTCGCCGCGCTCGGCGAGAAGTCGGGCACGGCGATCGGCCCGGACTTCGATCCGCACAAGCCGAACGTGGATGCATACATGTGGTCGTGCACCGTGGACGGCTGCGCCGGCACGATGAAGCGCACGCCCGAGGTGGTGGACGCCTGGTTCGACTCGGGGTCGATGCCGTTCGCGCAGTGGCATTACCCGTTCGAGAACGGAGACGCGCTGAAGTCCCACTTCCCGGCCGACTACATCGCGGAAGGGCTCGACCAGACACGTGGATGGTTCT
>CAMLIU010000340.1 GCA_946479995.1 uncultured Gemmatimonadota bacterium
CGCTCGGCGTTCGGCGTGCGCGGGGTTCGCGTGCTGCAGGACGGCGTCCCCGTCACCCTCCCCGACGGCCAGACGCCGGTGGACGTGCTCGACCTCCAGGGCGCCGATCGCGTGGACGTCGTGCGCGGCAGTGCGTCGTCGCTCTACGGCAACGCTGCCGGCGGGGTGATCGACGTCCGCTCCGCGCCGCCTTCGCTCGTGCCGCTCGCGCCGTACATGCGCGTCATCGGCGGCAGCGAGTCGCCCATCATCGGCGTGCTCGGCGCCTCCGGCACCGTGAACGACCTCGGCTACTCCGGCACTGTCTCGCAGGTGAGCGGCGAAGGCTATCGCCGCTACTCCGATCAGCGCGCGACGCACGCCGCCGCGCGCCTCTCGCTCACGCCGCCCAGCTCGGCCAACTCCTTCACCCTCGCCGCGCGCTATCTCGACGTCCCCCTCGCCGAGAATCCCGGCGCGCTCACGAAGGCGCAGTTCGACACCGCGCCGCGCATGGCCGATCCCTTCTCGGTGCGGAAGCAGGCGGGGAAGGTCGTGCGACAGGGCGACCTCGCGCTCACCTGGGCGCGTGAGCTTGGCCAGCGCGGCACCCTCGACGCTACCGTCTTCGGCAGCGGCCGCACCTTCGCCAACCCGCTCACCTTCGCCACCATCGACGTCGATCGCCGCAGCGGCGGCGCGTCGCTCCGCGCGAGCGATCTCGCCATCGCCGGCGCGCATGCGCTGCGGCTCAGCGCCGGCGCCGACGTGCAGTGGCAGCATGACGATCGCCGCGAACACGAGAACTGCGTGGACGTCACCCTCATCTCGGTGGATTGTCCCACCGGTGCGAACCTGCGCGGCAACCTCACCAAGGACCAGCTCGAGACGGTGACGAGCGTCGGCCCCTTCGTGCGCGGCGAGCTCGCGCTCGCGCCGTCGCTGCTCCTTTCCGCCGGCGTGCGCGCCGACGCCGTGCGGTTCCGGGTGGACGATCACCTTGTGAACGCCAACAATCCCGACGATTCCGGCGCGCGCACCCTGCACGCCGTGAGCCCGTCGGCCGGCATCGTCTGGCGCGCGTCGCCACTGTCGTCGCTCTACGCTTCGGTGTCGAGCAGCTTCGAGACGCCCACCACCACGGAGCTCGGCAACAAGCCCGACGGCTCGGCGGGGATCAACCCCGACCTCCAGCCGCAGCGCACCCTCACGCTCGAAGTCGGCACGAAGGGAGTGCTTCCCTCGTTCGGCATCCGCTGGGACGCCGCGCTCTTCCAGGCGCGCGCGCAGGACGAGCTGGTGCCGTTCGACATTCCGGGCGGGCAGGGACGTCGCTACTTCCGCAACGCCGGCCGCACCCTTCGCCGCGGCGGCGAGCTCGGCGTGCAGGGCGACGCCGGCCCGCTCTCGCTCCAGGCCTCGTACACGTATTCGCGCTTCCGCTACCAGGACTACACGGTGGGCGGCACCTCGTACGCCGGCAATCGCATCCCCGGCGTTCCCGTCCATGCGCTCGCCGCCGAGGCCGGGCTGCACGCCGGCGTGCTCACCTTCTCCGCCACGGCCGATGCGGCGAGCGGAATGATGGTGAACGACGCCAACAGCACCGAGACTCCGGGGCGTGTGATCTTCGGGCTCGGAGTGGCCGGCCATCTTCGCGCCGCCGGAGCTGAACTTTCCCCGATGGTGGCGGTACAGAACCTTGGGGACGTGCACTACGTAGGGTCGGTGAACGTGAACGCGAACGGCGGGAAGTACTACGAGCCCGCGCCGGGACGGGCGCTGGTGGTGCGGCTGTCGGTGAGCCGCGCCCCCGCCAACCGACCCTGACGCGCGCCGCGGTGTCGGAACCGCTGGTCGGGTAGTCTATCTGTAGATGGGACGCGTTCGTCGATTCCCTGGTACTCGATGCGCCGACTGGCCCTCTCCTCCTCCCTGCTCCTCCTCCCGCTGATCGCCGACGGGTGCCGGACCGGTGCGCGCATCCCGCCCGGTCCGGACGCGGACGCCATCGTGGAAGGTCGAGTGGACTCCACCGTCCACACCGACACCATCACCGACCCGTTCACGGTGGTGCTCAACCGCGCGCGCTGGTCCACGCGCACGCGCGTGAGCAGCGGCACCGATTTCTGGACCGACATCGCCGTGCTCGACCTGGCGAACGCGGAGAGGGCGGCGGAATCGGTGGACGAGCGCACCTTCGTGTTCGCGCTCAACACCCTGATGCAGAGCGATCCGGAAGGCGCGTCCATCGCCTTCGCCGGGCTGTACGCCAACGCGACCGATCCCGTGGTGCGCGGCCGCGCGCGCGTCGGGCTCACCATGGCGCTCTCGTGGACCTCCGACTGGCCCCGCCTCGCCGCGGCGACGCGCAACGTGGACAGCACCTTCGCCGACGCCGCCGAAGCGGAGCGGCAGGCGAGCGTGGAGCGCTGGGCGCAGGCGCTCGCCGAGGTCCCCGCCCCCCTCGTCTTCGTTCCCGACGAGCCGATCGTGCTGCCGATGCGCCGCAGCGCCTTCGGCACCCCGGTGATCACGGTGAAGGTCAACGGGCGCCCGCACGAGTTCTGGCTCGACACCGGCGCCAGCATGACGCTGCTCTCGGCCGAGGTCGCGCTGAAGTCGGGTGTCTACCTCGCCGCACCCGACACGCTCGCACTCGGCGTGGTGGCCGGACACATTCCGGCGCGCGCCGTGATCATCGACTCGCTCGACATCGGCCCCGTGAAGGCGCGTGGGCTCAGCGCCGCCGTGGTGGAGCAGCGCATGCTGCGCCTCGACCGGCGGATGGTGCAGGGGCAGATGGAGTCGATCCCCATCGACGGCGTGATCGGCACCGACCTGCTGCGCCACATGGACGTGGAGCTCGACGCAGGCGCCGGCACGATGACCATCCGCCGGCCGCGCCGGAACCCGGCCGCGAAGCGCAACCTGTACTGGATCGGCTATCCGGTGGTGAAGCTCGTCACGCGCGAGGGCCGCCCCGTCCTGCTCGGCCTCGACACCGGCGCCGAGGGCACCTACGTCACCACGGCGCTCCTGCGCAAGCTGCCCCGCACGAAGGTGGCGGCGCGTCGCATGACGCTCGGCGGACTCGGTGAGGGGCGCGAGAAGACGCAATGGGTTGCGCGCGACGTCGCCCTCAGCGATGGCGACTACGCCATCACCTTCCGCAACGCGCCGGTCACTCCCGATCG
>CAMLIU010000341.1 GCA_946479995.1 uncultured Gemmatimonadota bacterium
CGTTCTGGTCGACCATGCCGTGCGCCATGAGGAGCGGGCTGCGAAGCCCGCTCGCGAAATAGATGGGCGACGAACGCCGGTAGGCCAGCGTGTCTTCCTGCGGGCGGTTGAGGATCGCCGACGTATATCCTTCGTTGTAGTGCGCCCAGTCGGTGACCGAGCGGAGCGCCGCACCGGCGCCGAAGTAGTCCTGCGCGGTGAAGAGCGCCATCAGCGTCATGAAGCCGCCGTAGCTTCCGCCGTACATGCCGACGCGCGAGGCGGGAATGCCATAGGTCTTCGTGAGCCACTTCGACGCGTCCACCTGGTCCTGCAGGTCGCGGCCGCCCATCCAGCGATAGATCGCCGTGCGCCAGTCGCGCCCGTAGCCAGCCGAGGCGCGATAGTCCACGTCGAGCACCACGTAGCCATGCCGCGCGAGGTACTGGTTGAACAGGTACTCGCGCGGATACTCCGACCAGAAATTGCCGACGTTGTGCAGGTAGCCGGCCCCGTGCACGAAGATCACCGCCGCGCCGTTCGGCCGGGCGCCGAGGTCCTGCGGCCGGTAGATGTGCGCGGGTACCTGGATGCCGTCCGACGCCGGGATCCTCACGAGGGCCGGTGCGAGCCAGGTTGCGCTCAGGAACTCCGCGCTCGGCGAGGTAGTGAGCCGGGCGATCGTGGTGCCGGGCCTGTTTGGGGCGACGAACAGGTCGGGCGGCTGGTTCACGTACGAGTAGACGTCGGCGATCAGTGCGCCATCGGGCGAGACGACCGCGCTGTGCCCACCCGACTCGCTGGTGATGCGCGTCCGTTTGCCACCACTCACCGGCATGCGGTAGAGCTGCTGCTCGGCGGGCGAAGGCTCGTTCGTCGTCAGGTAGAAGTCCTTTCCCTCCGGGGACAGGGCGACGTCGAGCACCTCCCAGCGGCCATTCGTCAGCGGCGTCACGTCGCCGCCGGCGGGGCTGGCCGAGTAGAGCTGCGCGTAGCCGGTCGCCTCGGAGACGAACCAGAGCCGGCGGCCGCGATCGGTGAAGCCGGCGCAGGCGGAGCAGGGGCCGCCCACCCAGGCCGAGTCACGCAGCGTCTCGATCGTCGTCAGCCGTGCCGTGTCGCTCGGCACGGTGTACAGCACGCGCGACTTGTGGTTGGACGGGAAGGCGAAGAGCGCGGCGCGCGAGCCGTCGTCGCTCCAGCCGGCAACGGCCACGTAACCGGACACGCTGTCGGAGCCGAAGACGTCGAGCGGTGTCGCCGAGCCGGAGGGGAGGGAGATCCAGAGCACGCGCTGCCGCCCCGTCGCGTCGCCCACCTTCGTGCGTCCGCGCAGGTTCTCGACGTAGCCGCTCGCCGTGACGAACTGCGGCACCTCCGTCTGGTGCTGGGTCGTGGCGCGCTGCCCCACCACCACCAGCGCGGCGCCTCCGTCGGGAGAGACGTCGACGGACTGCACACGTTCGCCGCTCGCCAGGTACACGGGCGTGAGGCCGAGCGCCTCGCGCGCCTTGCGCTCGGCGCGGGCTATGCTGTCGGCCGCAAGGCGGTCACGGACGGACTCGAAGAGCTCACGCTGCTGCGCCTCCAGGCGACCGCGCTGGCCGGTGGCCTTCGCCGAGTCCTTCGGCGCCGGGCCGCCACGGATGTCGGTGAGCTGCCGCGTGAAGCCGTCGGACAGGCGAACGGAGTACGCATTGTCGTCGCGCACGAAGTAGATGGTGCTTCCGTCACGCGACCAGGTCGGGTTCGACTCCTCGGCTGCGGTTTGCGTGAGCCGGCGCAGTGTGCCGCGCCAGGTCACCACGTACAGGTCGCCGTTCGCCGCGACGGCGCGAGTACGACCGTCGGGCGAGCGCGGCCCCTCGGCGACGTACGGCGCGACGGAGTCTGCCTGGGCGATGGAGAGTCGCTCCGGCTTCGATCCCGGCACGGCGCGGATGCGGTACGTGTGCATCGGCTCGCGCCAGTCGGTGCCGGGCTCGTTCCAACGGAACACGAGCCACTTGCTGTCCGCGCTCCAGCGCACGTTCGTCGGCGCGCGGCCATAGAGCTCCGGACCGCGCATGATGTTGGCGATGGAGAAGTCGAAGCTGGCGGGGATGCGGGCCGGCGCGGGGGCCGGTTCCTGGGCGAGGATCGATGCCGGAAGGAGCAGGGTGAAGCCGAGTCGGGACAGATGCATGAGTGATGAGGTCAGGAGACGAACGCCACTTGGGTGGATCGCCCCGCCTCGCCGGAGCGGATGAGGCCGAGCCAGATGCGTGCGCTGTCGGCGATGACGATCACCACCAGCACGAGGAAGAACGCCGCCACGGCTGCGTCCAGGTAATCGTTGAAGATCATGCGTCCGAGATCGCTGGCGGACTTCACCCCGGGCGGCAGCGTCCCCGCCGCGCGTGCCGCTTCCAGCAGGTGCGCGTGCGCCACGAAGCCGAGCTTCGGCAGGGGCGAGAAGATCTTCGCCCAGCCGGCCGACATCGTGACGACGGTGATCCAGGCGAGCGGCAGCAGGGTGACGAAGGAGTAGCGCGCCTTGCCCATGCGGATGATGATCGTCGTCGCCACGCAGAGGGCCACGGCGGCGAGGAGCTGGTTCGAGATACCGAACAGGGGCCAGAGCGAGTTGATGCCGCCCAGGGGGTCGATCACGCCCTGCCAGAGGAAGTGCCCCCACATGAGGACGAAGATCGCGCTGGACAGCACGACGGCCGGCGGCCAGGAGAGCACGCCGAACCGGGGCCACAGGTGCCCGCCGACGTCCTGCAGCATGAACCGCCCGACACGGGTGCCGGCGTCGAGAGTGGTGAGGATGAACAGCGCCTCGAACATGATGGCGAAGTGGTACCAGAGAGCCATCGCGTCGCCGCCGCCAAGCACACGGGTGAAGATGTGCGCCATCCCCACGGCGAGGCTCGGCGCGCCTCCCGTGCGCGAGAGGAGCGACGTCTCGCCCACCTGGCGCGCGAGCGCCTCGAGCTCCTGCGGCGTGACGACGAAGCCCCACTGCGCCACCGCCGCAGCCGCGCTCTGCGCGGTGGTGCCGAGCGCCGACGCCGGCGCGTTGATGGCGAAGTAGACGCCCGGCGTGAGGGCGCAGGCGGCGATCAGCGCCATCACGGCGACGAACGACTCCATGAGCATCCCGCCGTAGCCGATCATCCGCGCGTCGGTCTCCTTCGCCAGCAGCTTGGG
>CAMLIU010000342.1 GCA_946479995.1 uncultured Gemmatimonadota bacterium
TCAGTTGTAGTTCACTGTCCCAAGAATGCGGGACTATGCCCGCCCAGGGAACGCATGCACTCTCCATCCAATTCACAGGACAGGAGATTTTCTTCGCATGCAACGCCCCATCTCCCTCGCCGCCGTCACCGTCGCCCTCGCGCTCGGCTACACGGCGTGCAGTGACAGCGTCACCGACCCCAACCGGCTCGTCGAGGTGGACGGACCCGCCGTCTCCGTCGGCAACGGTACCGCGCGCGCCGTCGTCTTCAAGCGCGGCAGCGACGTGACGTCCATCGGCATCCAGCTCACCGACGGCGCGCTCACCAACCTGCCCGCCACCATGCCGGCCACCGAGTGGACCCTCGCCCTCCCCGCCGGCACCGACGTCGGACAGTGGGACCACCTCGCCCTCGACTGGAATCCGCAGGGGCATCCGCCACCGATGGTCTACACGGTGCCGCACTTCGACTTCCACTTCTACATGATCAGCCCCGCCGAGCAGATGGCGATCCAGGGCGGGCAGGACCAGACGCCGGTCCCCGACCAGTACGTGCCGCAGGACTACGCGTCACAGGTGGAGTCGGTGCCGATGATGGGGGTGCACTGGGCGGACACGCTCGCCACCGAGTATCACGGCCAGCCGTTCGACCACACCTTCATCTACGGCTTCCACCAGGGGAAGATGATCTTCGTCGAGCCCATGGTCACGCAGGCCTTCCTGCAGGGGAGCACGAACTTCAGCGGCCACGTGAAGCAGCCCGCCGCCTTCCAGACGCCGGGGCTCTACCCGACGAGCTACAGCGTGACGCACGATGCGGGGCAGCACACGGTCACCGTGGCGCTGGATTCGCTTGCGAGGCGGTAACAACAACTGAAGTACTACGTACCGCGTACTTCGTACGAGGACCGGCATCCGCGGCCCCAACAATGTCCCGTACCGATCCCGGTACGGCTGGCCGATGCGCGGGAAAGATGCGTCGGCACATTGGAGGGGCCCGACCGACGGTCCTCGTACGTGGTACGAAGTACGTCGTACGTCAGTTGTAGTTGTAGTCCTCGACGCTCACGCGCTCGTTTCCACCCCGTACCCATCCAGGAACAGCTTCGCCACCAGCGCCTTTCTCCCCCTCACCCCCACCTTCGCGCAAGCCCGGTCCAGGTGCTCGGCCACCGTGTACGGCGAGATCCCGAGCTCCGCAGCGATGCACTTCGTCGGCTCGCCGCGCACCACCGCCGCCACCACCTCGCGCTCGCGCGCCGACAGGTCGTAGCGCCAGCCGAGTGCCGGCGCCACCGGCTTCGGCACCACCGGCTCGACGATCAGCGTCACCGCGCACTCCCCCTTCGCGTCCGGCTCGGCGAGCGACGCGCTCACCTCGTACGCGCGCCCCGACCGCCCGCGCGGGCGCATGCGTCGCACACGGGCCACCTCCGCGCGCTGCGCGCGGAGGAGTGACACCAGCGCGCGCAGCGAGAACGGGAGCCCGTCGTCGAACACGTAGCCCACGTCGGCGAGGTCGCTGAGCCACTCGCGCGCCGCCGCGGTGCGCAGCATCGGGCGATTGCACGCGTCGAGCACGATCACTCCCGGCGTGGATTCGGCCGGCACCTCGGCGGCGAGCGCGCTGTCCACCGTCATCGCGTCGCGCAGCGCGCGCGCCAGGTGCGGTACCAGGCGTCGCATCACCGTCCGGCTGCGCGCGCTCGTGATCGGCGAGCGGTCGCCGCGCATCAGGCACCAGGTCCCCAGCAGCCGTCCGCGCGCCACGAGCGCCACGTTGAACTGGTCGAGCATCCCGCTCGCCGTCAGCGCCTCGCGGCTCTCCCTGCCGAGTGCGAGGAGGGAGAAGAGGTTCGTGCCGTTGTGCGGCACGTCGAGGTAGAGCAGCGCCGCCTCGTGCGGGTAGAGCCGTTCGGCGTAGGTGCGCGCCAGCGACGACGGCACGCCAGCGGACACGGTGTGGGCCATCAGTCCCGTGTCGGGATCGCAGGTGCTGAACGCCCAGGCGTCGGAGCCGAGCTCCGGCGCCATCCGTTCGGCCACGGAGCGACGCAGCGACACGGAATCGAGGCCGGCGCAGCAGAGGCGCTGCACGGCGCGGATCGACATGTCGATCATGGTATCCCTCCCTCGTGGGCGGCCCCGTCCCCAAAAACGGGGACGGCGCGGCGCCCGCCCATATATGCACTATCCAACTGTTCCCTCAACCCCCCAGAACCGTTGGCTGGACCGGATGCCATGATTGCCCTGCTCGCCCTCTCCCTCGCTGCGCTCGCCCCCGCCCCCCGCGTGGTCTACGTGACCACCACCGACTACCACATCGCCCTCCCCGACACCCTCCCCGCGGGGGAGACCACCTTCCGCGTGGTGAACACCGGCCGCGAGCTGCACCACGTGCTGTTCGTGCGGCTGGAGGGGAACCACGACGCCGACGACCTCGCCGCCGCGATGAAGGGCGACGGCCCGCCCCCGCGGTGGGCGGAGCTCGACGGCGGCCCGAACGGCGTGAGCCCGGGCGACACGTCGCTCGCCACCACGGTGCCACTCACCGCCGGCCACTATGCCGTGCTGTGCATGATCCCCGGCCCCGACGGCGTGCCGCACGTGGCGAAGGGGATGATCGGCGACCTCGTGGTGAAGCCGGCCGCGTATCCGGTCGCCGCGGCAGCGCCATCGTATGGTGCGACCATCGAACTGTTCGATTACGGGTACAAGGAGAGCGCGCCGATCACGCGTGCCACGCAGGAGGTGCTCGTCCGCAACGTCGGCGCACAGCCACACGAGATCGAGCTGGCGCGGCTGCTCCCGGGGAAGACCATGGGTGACCTCGCCCAGTGGGCGAAGAAGATGGACTCACCACCGCCGGCCGAGTTCCTCGGCGGCGTGGCGCCCATCGCGCCGGGCGGGAGGAACGAGCTGGCGCTGTCTCTCCCGCCCGGGCACTACGTGATGCTCTGCTTCCTCCCCGACGCGAAGGACCACGCGCCGCACATCGCGCACGGGATGGTGCAGGAGCTCACGATCCGGTGAGCATGGAAACGCCCTGTCACGGGCCGCGCCTCGGCAGGGCTCGTCTCTCCTTACGGTTCCGTGTCGAGTGGCCGTCTCCGCAGGGCTCCTCACTCCTTACGGTTCCGTGTCGAGTTTTCTCACCTCGGCAGGGCTCCTCACGGCGCATGGCTCCCCGT
>CAMLIU010000343.1 GCA_946479995.1 uncultured Gemmatimonadota bacterium
ATCGCGCCGGCGAGCGACTGCTCGGTCGGCCGGCCGCCGAGCTGCTCGGCAAGCCCGCGAGCGACGTGGGGCTCGGCGAGTGTCTCGCCGGCGAGCCGCGCCGCGTGCTCGACGCGTCGTTCCCCGGCGACGACGGCCGCTGGGAGCTGCGCCGCAGCGGCTTCCGCCAGGGCGGGATGCCGATGCAGCTCCTCGTGCTGAGCGACGTGCGTCGCGTGCTGCGCGAGGAGGAGCGCCGTGCCTGGCAGCGCGTGGTGCGCGTGCTGAGCCACGAGATCAACAACTCCCTCGCTCCCATCCAGTCGCTCGCCGGCAGCCTGCGCGCGCTGCTCTCCCGCACCCCGCGACCCGCCGATGCGGAGGAGGACCTGGAGCGCGGCCTCGCCGTGATCGGCGGCCGCGCCGAGAGCCTCGGCCGCTTCATGCGCAACTACGCGAGCATGGCGAAGCTCCCGTCGCCCGTGCTCGCGCCGGTGCAGGTGAGCGAGTGGGTGGAGCGCGTGGCCCAGCTCGAGAAGCGACTCCCCGTGCGCGTGCGTCCCGGCCCCTCGATGACCATCACCGCCGACGGCGACCAGCTCGACCAGCTGCTCATCAACCTCGTGCGCAATGCGGTGGACGCGTCGTCGGAGACGGGGGGCGGCGTGGAGGTCACGTGGGAGCGCCGCAACGACACGCTCGTGCTGAGCGTGCTCGACGAAGGCCCCGGACTGCCGCCATCGGCGAACCTGTTCACCCCCTTCTTCACGACGAAGCGAAACGGAACGGGGATCGGGCTCGTACTTTCCCGGCAGATCGCCGAGGGTCACGGGGGGACTTTGACGCTCGAGAACAGAACGGATGGGCGGGGGTGCGTGGCGAGGGTTCGGGTTCCCATCAACTGCAACTGAAGTACTGCGTACTTCGTACCTCGTATCCGGACCCAGCGGGATGCCTGGTCCGATGCACCTTCAGCGTCGCGCAGGGGACGATGTGCCGCCTGGAAGCCAGCGGCACATTGGAGAGCCCCGGATGTCGGTCCCGCTACGAAGTACGAGGTACGAACTACGTCAGTTGCAGTTCGCGGAACGAGTGTCCGATCCCGGGACCCCCTTTCCCAATACCGCACAGCTCCGGCCCGGACAGCGACGCCAACCAAGCACTAAATCGCGCTGTCACAACTACTTGACTGAACACTCCTGCCGGCACGCCCCTCGCCTTACGCACGGTCGCCGTCCCTGCCCTTCCCCGCGACATCCTGATGGACATCAAACGCGAACCGAAGAAGAAGCGCACCCGGAACCTCCTCATCGGCGGTGGTATCGCCGTGCTCGTGCTGCTCACCATCGCGCTCGGCATGCTCCCCGCCGCCGCGCCGTCGGTGGATCGTTCCACGCTCATGATCGACTCCGTGCAGCGCGGCACCATGGTGCGCGCCGTGCGCGCGCCCGGCACGCTCGTCCCCGAGCGGATGCATCTCGTCTCCGCGCTCACGGCGGGCCGTGTCGAACAGCTTCCGCTGCGTCCCGGCGCAACCTTGAAGGGCGGCTCCATGCTGCTCCTCCTCTCCAATCCCGACGTGCAGCTCGAGGCGCTCGAGGCGCAGCGGCAGGTCACCTCGGCGCAGGCGGCGCTCGTCAACCTCCAGACCTCGCTCGCCACCCAGCGTCTGACGCAGCAGGCTGCGGTTGCCTCTGCCCAGGCCGCGGCGAGTGACGCGGTCCGCCAGGCGAACATGCTCAAGCAGCTCGGCGAGAAGAAGCTCGCCAGCACCAACGACATCGCGCAGGCCACCGAGCGCGCCGCCGATGCGAGCGCGCGCCTCGACGCCGAGAAGTCGCGGCTCAAGGTGATGGACGACGCCATGGCGCAGCAGATCGAACTGCAGCGCAACGAGGTCCAGCGCGCGCGTGCCATCGCCGCCTTCCAGCAGCAGCGCGTCGAGTCCATGCGCGTCCTCGCGCCGGAGGACGGCGTGCTGCAGACCCAGCCCCTCGAGCTCGGGCAGTGGGTCGTGCCGGGCCAGGTGCTCGCCACCGTCGCCCAGCCCGGCCGGCTCAAGGCGGAGCTTCGCGTCCCCGAGACGCAGGCGCGCGACGTCGTCGTCGGGCAGTCGGTGGACATCGACACCCGCAACGGCATCATCAAGGGCCACGTGATGCGCGTCGATCCGTCGGTGCAGACGGGCACCGTCACCGTGGAAGTCGCGCTCGACGGCGCGCTGCCGAAGGGCGCGCGCCCCGACCTGTCGGTGGACGGCACGATCGAGATCGAGCGGCTCAACGACGTGCTGCACGTCGGACGTCCGGCGTACGGGCAGGGCGAGAGCACCGTCGGCCTGTTCAAGCTCGACGCCGACGGCAAGTACGCTACGCGCGTGCCGGTGAAGCTCGGCGTCTCCTCCGTCACCACCGTGCAGGTGCTGTCGGGGCTCAAGGTCGGCGATCGCGTGATCACCTCCGACATGAGCCAGTGGGACAACGTCGAACGCATCAAGCTGAAGTAAGGGCAAACCTTCCGCGCCCTCGCGGCATCCCATTCATATCCGTCCTCCTTCCCCAACCCTTCGCGCCTCGGCGACCCATGACGACTTCCACTTCCACCGCCTCCTCGCCCTACGTTGCCACGAATGCCGACTCGCTCATCAGCATGCGCGGCATCAAGAAGGTGTTCGTCACCGACGAGGTGGAGACGCACGCCCTCACCGACGTGCACCTCGACGTGCGGCAGGGGGAGTTCGTCGCCATCTCCGGCCCGTCGGGCTGCGGCAAGACGACCCTCCTCTCCATCCTCGGCCTGCTCGACGCGACCACCGAGGGCGAGTACCGCCTTGCCGGCGAGTCCGTCTCCGACCTCACGCCGTTCGAGCGGGCGCGCGTCCGCAACCGGCAGATCGGGTTCATCTTCCAGGCGTTCAACCTGATCGGCGACCTCACCGTCTACGAGAACGTCGAGCTCCCGCTCACCTACCGCACCGGCGACGCCGCCCTCGATCCCGCCGAGCGCAAGCGTCGCGTCATCGACGCCCTCGAGCGCGTGGGGATGTCGCACCGCACCAATCACTATCCGGCGCAGCTCTCCGGCGGCCAGCAGCAGCGCGTCGCCGTGGCCCGCGCCGTGGCGGGCGAGCCGGCCATCCTCCTCGCCGACGAGCCGACGGGCAACCTCGACTCGCAGA
>CAMLIU010000344.1 GCA_946479995.1 uncultured Gemmatimonadota bacterium
GGGGCGAGCAGGAAGGAACCCTTGATGCCGTAGGCCGGCCCGGTACGCTCCGCCACCGCGCGCTCGAGCCAGTCCATCGCCTGGTCCATCTCACCAAGTCCCGTGTAGACGTAGGCGAAATGGTACGGCGACACGTACGCGCGCCTCGCGTGTTCGTCGAGCTCGGCGAGGATTTCGCGCGCCTTCGCCGGCTCGCCGGCCATCGCGTAGGCCTGGCCGAGCTGGCCGAGCCAGATGGTGTTCTCGCGTGACACGTTCACGGCCCGCTCCAGCTCGGCGAGCCCCTCCTCGCGCCGTCCGGTGAGGAAGTAGGCCCAGCCGAGCGTGGCGCGCACTCGGTCGTATTCGCCGTCGATCGCGGCGGCGGCCTCCGCCTCGCGCACCGCATCCTCGTAGCGGCCGGCGCGCAGCAGCGTGGTCAGGATGTCCACGCGCTGCGCCAGCGGATCCAGCTCGTGCGCCCGTCGCTGCAGCGCGATCGCCTCGTCGAAGCGTCCGAGGCCGGCGCACAGGCGCCCGTAGAGCGCGTAGGTGTCGGCGCTCCCGGGGTTGAGCTCGAGCGCGCGGTTGTAGCACGCTTCCGCCGCAGCCCAGTCGAACTCGCCGACTACCTTGAGGTACCCACTCGTGCAGTGCGCCTCTCCCAGCTCCGGATCCAGCCGGAGCGCGCGCTCCGCGGCCTCGCGCGCGCGGCCGTAGGCGACGTCGGGAGCCATGGAGCCGGTTTCCGCCAGCTCCACGTGCGCCATCGCGAGGTGGGCACAGGCCAGCGCGAAGGCGGGATCCCGCGCGATGGCGTGCTCGTAGTACTCGATGGCGCGCAGGAATCCCTGTGGCGAGTACTCGATGAACGAGTGCCGGCCCTGGAGGAAGAGCTGCCACGCCAGCAGGTCCTTCGTGGGACTGCGACGCAGGCGCGTCTGCTCATCGCGCGTGAGCTCGGTCTCCAGTGCGGCGGCGATGCGCAGCGCCACGTCGGTCTGGATGGCGAAGATGTCGGTGAGCTGCCGGTCGTAGGTCTCCGCCCAGAGCTGCTGGTCCGACTGGGCGTGGACGAGCGTCGCGACGACGCGCACGCGATCGCCCGCTGCGTGGCGCACTCTCCCGTCGAGGACGAACGCCGCGCCGAGCGTGGCGGCGATCTCGCGCAGCGATTGCTGCCGGTCGCGGAACCGCATGACCGAGGCGCGGGAGATCACGGTGAGCGTACGGATGCGCGAGAGATGCGCGATCACGTCCTCCGTGATGCCGTCGGCGAAGTACTCGTCGTCGCGGCTGGCGCCGAGGTTGAGAAAGGGGAGCACGGCCACGCACGGATACGCGGCGCGCGCGGCGGGATCGACGGCCGGGAGACGCGCCTCCGGCGGGGCCCGGAGCCGCTCGGCGAGCGCCTCGACCTCCGGATCGGGGGCGACGTCGAGGTCCGTGCGCAGGCGCTGGATGTGCTCGCGCGCGTGCTGGCGTGCGGCGGCGCGATCGCCCACGGCGTCCAGCGCGTGCATCAATGCGAGGGCGTGCGCGGTGGAGTACGGGTCGGCGGCGACGAGCCGACGACAGGTCCCCACGCGGCCGAACAGGTCGCCGGCCTTCTGCTGGCGGTCGGCGATGGCGAGCAGGGCGCCGACGTATGCATGCGCCAGCTCGCTGCGCCGTTCGTCGAGCCAGTACTCGAACTCGGTCGCGTCGCTCAGGTGGAAGCCGTCGAGCAACGGCCCGGTGTAGAGCCTCGCCACGCGGTCGTGGTCCCCCACCGAGACCGCGAGCCGCAGCGCGTGCAGGTCGCAGGACAGGTGACTCGGGTCCAGCACCAGGCCATCGCCGGTGGACACGATGGCATGATCGCCGAGCGTCGTGCGCAGCACGTGCAGGGCGAGGTTGAGCAGCCGGCGCGCGCTCGCCACGTCGCGCTCGGGCCACAGGAGCGCCATCGCCCGGTCGCGGGTCAGGGGCCGCGGCCATGCCGCCACGACGAGGGTGAGCAACGCGATGCGATGTCGCTGCGCTGGCGGACCAGCGAGCGGCACGTCACCCGAGCGCAGGCAGGCGCCACCCAGGAGCTGCACGGTGATCATCGATCCTCACCTGCGGCTAATCCGCAGCTAACTCCCAGCGCAACGAGCAGCTAAGTGGGGCGGATCAGCTTCCGCGGTCCGGAGAACATACACCTTTCACGGGAGGACACCATGAGGAGCTCTGCACTTCTGCTCGCTGGGATCGTGATGCTGGGGGGATGCGGTGGCGAGCCGGCCACCACGGAGGCGACGTCGAGCCTGCGCCCGGACGCCGCGGCGCTGGCGAAGGGACCGGCGGGCGTCGGCGACGAGCTGGCCGCGCTGCGCCAGGTGACGGTGAAGTTCCACGACTTCCAGGCGGCGAAGGACGCCGGCTGGGACACAAAGATCACGTCGTGCATGACGTCGGCGGCGGGCGGCATGGGCTTCCACTACGGCAACATGGGCTACATCACCGATGGGGTGGCGGTCGCCGACCAGCCCGAGCTGCTGCTCTATGAACCCCAGAAGAACGGCGGGATGAAGCTCGTGGCGGTGGAATACATCATCCCGTACGCGCTGCATGCCCGTGACGCGGCGCCGCCGGAGCTGTTCGGCCAGAAGTTCAAGCAGGTGGATGCGTTCGGGCTCTGGGGGCTGCACGCGTGGGTGTGGCAGGGCAACCCGAGCGGCACGTTCGCCGACTGGAACCCGAACGTGAACTGCGACAACACCACCGACGTCATGCCGATGTAGGCCGCCATTTCCCACAGCCACGGAGCATTCAATGCCGAAGTACATCATCGAGCGCGAGATCCCGAACGCGGGCGCGCTCAGCCCCGCCGACCTGCACGCCATCGCGCAGAAGTCGTGCGGGGTGCTGCAGGAGCTCGGACCAGCGATTCAGTGGGTCCAGAGCTACGTGACGGAGGACAAGATCACCTGCGTGTACCTGGCGCCGAATGCGGAGATCATCCGCGAGCACGCGCGCCGCGGCGGCTTTCCCGCGGACAAGGTGCTGCAGGTGGCGACGGTGATCGACCCGACGACGGCCGAGCCGCAGGAGGTCACGGCGTAGAACCGGAACGCGTCAGGCGCGCTTCCGGATGAACAGGTGCATCGCGCGCTCACCCGGCACGAGGTCGGTGACCTCGTAGCCG
>CAMLIU010000345.1 GCA_946479995.1 uncultured Gemmatimonadota bacterium
GTGCCGACGGCCGCACCACCGAGCGCCACGATCGGCATGGCCGCGTAGCCGATCTCGCACGGCGGTCCTTCCGAGTGATGGCTCGTCGCATTGCAGTGGCGCACGTCCAGAACGAGCGCTGCGGCACCCGCCACGAGACCGACGAGCGACCCGATCAGTGCGTGATCGATCCGCCCACGTTCGTTCGGGTCGTACACCTCGACCGGCCCCACCTCCGCCAGCGCGAAGCGTCGGGTCCGCTGGACATCGCCGGATTGCAGCTCGATCGAGTCACGCGCGACCCAGGCGAGGTTGCCGTATTGCCACCCGGCATCCGTTGCCGTGCGCAGGCGAAGGCGAGCACCGACGGTGACGGAGTCCGCCTGCTGCGCCGCGCTCACGTCCGCTGAGCAGATGCTCACCAATGCAGCGAGGCAGCCGATCATCATCGAGTTTCGCATGTGCCCGCTCTCTCCCCTCGCGTCGTCTTGTTCACCCATGATGGGCTCGTGTCCCGATACTGTCGAGAGGGGATCCTTTCTCCCTCATTCAAGTGTCCAACTCCATCGTTGGATATCGTGACGCTCGTCTCCGAAATCAGTCTTCCATCGGGGACAGACATGAACGTGCCGCTATCCACTCAATAGATGGCCGTCGTTGGCCGTCGCGCCGTTCGGTTCCCGCTCCAATCCCATCCATTCGTCATGCATATCAGCCGTTCGCTGCTGACTGGCAGCCTTTTGCTTTGCGCCTCGGTCTCCCCTGCCGCCCGCGCCCAGGGCGCATCGAAGGCGGGAGAGATCCGCGGCCGCCTCGTCGAGACCGGTACCAGCCGTCCCCTCACCGCCGGCTCGATCACCGTGCGCAAGGCAGGCGCCGACACCTCCTTCGCCGGCGGTACGCTGCCGAAGGCGGACGGCACCTTCCGCGTGGACGGCCTCGCAGCCGGACGCTACACGGTGCGCATCCGCGCGCTCGGCTACGTCCCCGTCGTGAAGTCGGCGGTCGTCACCGCCGCACAGCCCGTCGTCGACCTCGGCGACGTGGAGCTCAAGGGCGCCGTCACCACCCTCGAGGGCCAGACGGTGGTCGCCGAGCGTGACGAGGCGGCGCTGTCGCCCGATCGCAACACGTACAGCACGAAGAACATGGCCACCGCCAGCGGCGGCACGGCGATCGACGTGCTGCGCAACGTGCCGTCGGTGGAAGTGGACGGCACCAACAACGTGAGCCTGCGCGGCAACCAGAACGTCGTCGTGCAGATCAACGGCCGCTCCTCCCCGCTCAAGGGCGAGCAGCTCGGCAATTTCCTCGCGCAGCTTCCGGCAGGCGCGGTCAAGCACGTCGAGGTCTCCACCAATCCGTCGGCGAAGAACGATCCCGAAGGTTCGGCGGGAATCCTCAACATCGTGCTCAACCAGGAAGCGGAGATCGGCCTCAGCGGCGGCATCACCGCCGGCACGGGCACCACGGGCTCGAGCAACCTCTCTGGCAACATCGGCCAGCAGCGCGGCCCGCTCACGGTGCTCCTCTCGGCGAGCCTTTATCGCGACAGCCGGGAGATGACGGGCGAGGCGGCACGCACCAACCTGTTCAGCGGCGGGCCGGCGTACGTGGACACGCGCACCACCGGCACCATGGAGCCGCTGTCGAAGGGATTCACCCTCCGCTCCGAATACCGGTTCGACAAGGCGGACGCCCTCTCGTTCGACGCCTTCACCTACGGCGGGCGCCGCGGCAACAACAGCGTGTCGCGCTTCACCGACCTCGATGCGTCGCGCGACCTGATCGGGGCCTACGACCAGTACACGGACAACCGTTCGCACAACCTGTCGCAGGACTACACCCTCGGCTTCCATCGCGCGAACAAGCCGAAGGATCCGAAGCTCGACGCCGAGCTGCGCTACTCGACGAACAGCGACGAGGGTGACGTGACCATGTACGGCGTGGTGGGCGACTACGATCCGTCCATCACCGCGACGACGCTGCAGAACGAGCGCGACCACAGCACGAGCGCGTATCCGTCGTGGAACCTGCAGACGGACTACTCGCGCCAGCTCGCGGGGAGCACGAAGCTGGAGACCGGATTCAAGGGCACCTCGCGCAGCACGAAGGAGGATTTCACGGCGGCGTACCTCGATTCGGCCAGTGGCGCGTTCGTGAGCGCGCCCGAGCGTGACCGCGCGTTCGATTATCGCGAGCGCATCGGCGCCGCGTACGCCGTGCTCTCGCACCAGGTCGGCAAGGTGCAGGCGCAGGGCGGGCTGCGGCTCGAGGAGGCGTCAACGCGCTTCTCGCTCCCCGGCGTGGCCCAGGCCACCGACAACCGCTACGGCAGCGCATTCCCCAGCGCGATCGTGAGCTGGAACTTCACCGACATGCGCCAGGCGAAGCTGAGCTACTCGCGGCGCATCAGCCGGCCGAACCCGTACCAGCTTTCGCCGATCGAGAGCCGGCACGACGCGCGCTCCGTCTTCCGCGGCAACCCGTACCTGCGCCCCGAGTACACCGACGCCTACGAGCTCGGCTTGCAGGAAGCGCACGCGTGGGGCTCCATCCAGCTCAACCCGTACCTGCGCCGGACGGCGCATGCGGTGCGCTACATCCAGACGGTGGACACCACCGGCCTCATGCTCGCGACGTTCGACAACGTGGCCAGCACGACGACCGTGGGCACGGACCTCAATGTGAACTTCCGTCGCGGCCCGGTGACGCTGTTCGGCGGCGGGAGCGCGTACCGCTACAGCAGCGACGCCTCGAACCTCGCCGGCGACCTCTCGACGCGGGCGACGGTGTGGTCGCTGCGCGCCAACGTGACGTGGAAGGCCACGCCGCTCACCGACGTGCAGGCGTTCGCGCACTACCGCGCGCCGTCGAAGACCGAGGGCGGGTCGCAGTCGGCGTTCGCCATGATGCAGTTCGCGCTGCGCTACAAGGT
Organism: uncultured Gemmatimonadota bacterium; assembly: GCA_946479995.1. The sequence goes on from CAMLIU010000345.1 coordinate 2,918, forward strand.
ATGGGGCGACGCCGGCAACGTCTCGCTGCGCCTGGCGGATCCGTTCAACATGATGCACTTCGGCTACCGCACGGCGAACGGCCAGGTGATCGAGGACAGCGTGCGCCGGTTCGGGATGCGCGGGGTGTACCTCACGGTGACGCGCAACTTCGGGCAGCAGCTCAAGCTGCGGCCGAAGGCGATGGAGCCGGATCAGTCGGGGCCGCCGACCGCCGGGCCGCCGGGCGCGTAA
>CAMLIU010000346.1 GCA_946479995.1 uncultured Gemmatimonadota bacterium
AAGAATACGCCGCGGCGTGGCGGGACGCTGGGGCGCAGTGGCGTCCGGCGCATTCCGATGACAGAATCCCGCATGCCTCCCACGTCCGAGGAAGTGTCACCGCCCCCCGCCCGCCGAGAGCTGCGCACGCGCAGCGCCGGGTGGCCGCATGTCATCGCACGATCGCTTGCCTCGGCGCGCATCACGCCGAACCAGGTGTCCATCGCGAGCCTGGTGTTCGCCGCGATCGCCGGATGGGCGTTCTGGCGCGCGGGGCGGTACCCGATGCGCGCGGGGGACATGTTCATCTTCATGGGCGACCGCGCTCGTCGCTGGCGCACGTACTCGGCGTGGTGGCTGGTGCTCGGCGCGGCGGGGATCCAGCTCCGGCTGCTGTGCAACATGCTGGACGGGTTGCTGGCGATCGAAGGCGGGCTGAAGACGAAGACGGGAGAGCTGTTCAACGAAGTTCCCGATCGCATCGCCGATGCGATGATCCTCGCCGGCGCGGGCTACGCGCTGGGTCGCGTGGGGTGGGGGCCGGCGCTCGGCTGGAGTGCGGCGGTGCTGGCGGTGCTCACGGCGTACATCCGCGTCCTCGGCGGGTCGCTCGGCTTCGTGCAGGACTTCAGCGGACCGATGGCGAAGCAGCACCGGATGTTCGTGCTGACGATGGGGGCGCTGGTGGCGGCGATGGAGATCGCGATCCGCGGGCGGGTGACGGCGCTCTGGATCGCGCTGGTGATCATCGTCGCCGGTGCGGCGCTCACGGCGGCGCTGCGCATCGCACGGATCGCGCAGCAGCTCGAGGCGCAGTCGTGACGACGGCCGGATGATCGAGCGGGCGCTGGCGCGGCTGGCGCGGATCATCGCGGGGGCATCGGTGCGGTTCACGGTGCCGCTCGAGCCGCCCGGTCGGCAACGCGTCTACTTCGGCAACCACACGAGCCACCTGGACTTCATCCTCATCTGGTCGGCACTGCCGGCGGCGGCGCGAGTGCGCACGCGGCCGGTGGCGGGCGCCGACTACTGGATGCGGGGGCGCGTGCGGCGGTACCTGGCAGCGCGAGTCTTTCACGCTGTGCTCATCGAGCGAGGGGCACACAACGCGCCGGCTACGGCGCGCCATTCGATCGACGCCATCGCTGACGCGATGGGAGACGGGACGTCGATCATCGTCTTTCCCGAGGGGACGCGCAGCATGGATGGCACCCTGCTGCCCTTCCGGAGCGGGCTGTATCATCTCTGCCAGCTCAAGCCGGGGCTGGAGCTCGTGCCCGTGTACCTGGACAACATGACGCGCATCCTGCCGAAGGGCGAAGTGCTGCCGGTGCCGCTGCTGAGCCGCGTGACGTTCGGGGCGCCGCTGCAGATGGAAGCGGGTGAAGAGAGGCGCGCGTTCCTCGAGCGGATGCGCGACGCGCTGCTCGCGCTCCGGGAGCAGTGAGGCTCACGATGCCACGGGCGATGACACCGATCCTGCTCAACCCCATCCTCGCGCGGCTGATGGCGGGCGTGCTGGTGCTGCTCGTCATCGGGACGATCGTCGGGGCCATCCTGGCGACGCGCGCGACGAGCGAGGGCGCGAAGGCAACCGTGGCCAACCTCAACGCGCGCATCCGCGCGTGGTGGGTGATGGTGGCGGTGTTCGCGGTCGCGGTGGCCACGGGGGGCGTGGGGTCGATCATCCTGTTCGCCGTGATGAGCTTCCTCGCCCTGCGCGAGTTCATGACGCTCACCCCCACGTCGCGCGCCGATCACGGAGTGCTGTTCTGGTCGTTCTTCATCTTCGCGCCCATCCAGTACGTGCTGGTGTGGATGCAGTGGTACGGGCTGTTCGCGATCCTCATCCCCGTGTACGCGTTCGTGACGATTCCGGGGCGGATGGCGCTGGCGGGGGACACGACGCGGTTCCTGGAGCGCACGGCGACGGTGCAGTGGGGGCTCCTGGCGTGCGTGTACTGCGTGAGCTACGTGCCGGCGCTGCTGATGCTCGTGGTGCCCGACTACGCGGGCGGGCGCACGGGGCTGCTCTTCTACCTGGTGCTGATCGCGCAGCTGAACGACGTGCTGCAGTACACGTTCGGGAAGCTGTTCGGGAAGCGGCCGATCGCGCCGACGGTGAGCCCGAACAAGACGTGGGAGGGCTTCATCGGCGGCACGCTGACCACGGTGGCGATCGGCACGGCGCTCTGGTGGGCGACGCCGTTCACCCCGCTCGTGGCGGCGGTGATGTCACTGGTGATCACGATCATGGGCTTCGCCGGCGGGCTCACGATGTCGGCGATCAAGCGCGACCGGGGCGTGAAGGACTACGGGACGCTGATCGAGGGACACGGGGGAGTGCTGGACCGGGTGGACTCGCTGCTGTTCGCGGCGCCGGTGTACTTCCATCTCATACGGTTCTTCTACGTGCCGTGACGTATCAACGACAACTGAAGTACGGCGTACTTCGTACCACGTACCGCGACCGACATCCGTGGCGATTCACGGCAACTGAAGTACGGCGTACCACGTACCACGTACCGCGACCGACATCCAGGGTCTCTCCAATGTGCCGCTGGCTCACAGGCGGCGCATTGTCCTTACGGAAAGCGGAAGCGCCTTGGACCAAGCGTCCCACTGGGTCCGGATACGGCGTACGAGGTACGCGGTACTTCAGTTGTCGTTGTCAGTTCGCCGTCACCTGAACGACCCCAGGCACACCCCCGGCCCCCCGTCGTAACCGGCCTTGAAGTTCCCCATGCGCTGGTCGCGGGTGCCGTGGCCCATGAGGGCCATGCGGAGCGCGATGCGCGAGTCGATGCGGCGGTTGCCGGTCATGCGTGGGGTCGGGTCGGCGGCGGCGGCGAGGCCGAAGAACGCCTCCTCGAGGTCACCCTTCTCCAGCGTGCCGTCCTGCGCCGACTTCTGGGCGAAGGCGCCGGCGAGACAGTCCGCGGCGGCCTCGTTCTCGTACGGGACATCCGACCAGTCGTCGAGCTGGGCGGCAACGGCGTGACCCATCTCGTGGGCGATGATGCCGACGGCCACCATGTCGCCGTCGGTGCCGAGGGCGCGCGCGGCTTCCTTGGCCTGCCGGGCGATGAACACCTCGTCGAAGAAGATCGCGTTGAGCGACGGGCAGTATTCGGCGTTGTTG
>CAMLIU010000347.1 GCA_946479995.1 uncultured Gemmatimonadota bacterium
CGATCTCGTGCGCCTCGCGCTCGATGTCGGCGTCGAACAGCGTCTTGCCCACCACCGCCAGCGTGTACGCCGCCATCTCCCGCGCCACGTCCAGCGTCTCGCCATCGCGCCACTGCTCGGCGCGGCGCCGCGCATATTCGGCCATCGTGCCGGCGTACGACTCCACCCGTGCGCGGTGGAACGCCGGTGACGCAAGGCGCCGCTGCCGCAGGTGGAATTCCCCTTCGCTGGTGAGGAGCCCGTCGCCGAGCAGGAGCCGCGCGCGCTGCAGGCCGCGTCCCTTGTGGAACTGGCGGCCGTTGGTCACCAGCACGTCGCGGATGTCGTCCGGATGCGCGAGCAGCACGGCGCGACCGCCGCCGAGGCTGAACTCCACGACGTCGCCGAACCGTCGCGCGGCGCGCGTGAGGAAGGTGAGCGGATCGCGCGCCGCCCGGATGGTGAACTCGCCAGGGAATCGCTGGCGCGGCCCCTTCGTCAGAATCGTTCCCCTTCCTTCTCCCGCAGTGCGCTGCCGACCGGCCGGATGCGTGGCCACATCGCCCAGAAGAAGAGCAGCATTCCCGTCATCTGCGCCAGCCCCGCCAGCACGATGAGCCAGCCGAGCACGACCGAGCGGGTCCAGAGGTGCACAACCTCGCCGCCCACGCGCCCGGCGGTGCCGAGCGTGGCGAACCAGTAGGCGGCACTCACGAGGCCGGGGCGGTAGCGCGTGTCGTCGCGCGCCGGGCGCGGGAAGAGCCAGAGCGCGACTCCCATGATCATCATCATCCCGAACCCGGCGAGCAGCGCATGCGCGTGCGCGCTGCGCAGGTATTCGGACGGCGCGCCGCCGAGCAGCTCGCGCTCGATGATCATCCACGCGCCGATCGTGAGGCCGGCGGCGAGGAATCCGATCGCCGTCTTGATGAACCGGCGGACGAGCGAGAACACCTCGCTAGCCTCGCACCGGCGCGCCCGCTGGGCGCGCCGCTAGATGGCGCAGCGGAAGCCCAGCATCTGTTGGGCCGACGAGCGGGTGAGTCCGGCGCGGAACTGGTAGCGCATGAATGCAGCGTAATCGCCGGCATTCGATGCGCCAATGGCCGCGCTGGCGCAGGAGAGCATGTGCTCGTGGCCGCCGGACCCGTGATCCATTCCCGCCATCCCTTCGTGTGCGCCGTGCGCGACCGGCGCCTCGCTCCGGCCGTCGAAGTCCGCCGTCCACTCCCAGACCACGCCGTGCAGCGCGTACACCCCGTACACGTTGCGGAACTTCTCCCCCGCCCCGCCGACGCGCGCCTCGGGCCGCGTCGTGTAGAGCGCGACGAGCCGCTGCAGGAACTTCTGGTCGCGCGTGGCGTCGCGCCGCTTCTCGTCGGCCGCGGCCACGTACTCCCACTCCGCCGTCGTCGGAAGTCGCTTGCCCTGCGCCGCGCAGTAGGCGCGTGCGGCGTACCAGGTCACACCGGTCATCGGCCGGTCCGGAGAGGCGGCGCGCGTGTCGATGCCCGCCAGCCACTTCGGATTCGCGCGCGCGAACGTCAGGTATTGCGTCCGCGTCACCGGCTCCTGATCGATCGAAAATGCCTTCACGGGGAATGCCGGGGCGCCGTCGGCGTAGAGCGGGTGGTACTTCCCGGCTGGAATCGCCGCCATCCCCGCGTGCTTCGTATCAGGCCTCGCTACCGATGCCAGCGCCGCGCCCGCGTTCGCGACGACCAGGAGCGCCGCGAACGCCACGGCTCCGCCAGCCCGGCGGAAGCGAGGAAGCCGGGAGGTCCCGACTTCCTGACCTCCCGACTTCCTGACCGTCCGACCGTCCGAGCTTCTCACCGTCCCCCTCCTCACTCGCCCTTGACTCCGAGCCCCTTCACCGAGGCGAAGATCTTCGCGTTGTCGTCGCCGTTCACCTTGATCATCCCCAGCGCGCCCTTGTTGAAGGCGCGGAAGATCGCGTGGTCCACCATGATCAGGTTGCCCGCCTTCTCCGCGCCGAACTCCACGATCGCCGCGCCGCCGGCCGGGATGAGCGTCGTCTGCACGTTGTGCTGCGTCGCCACGCTGCCGCCATCCTGGTACACGTTGTCGAAGATCTCGCCGATCACGTGGAAGCTGCTCGTGAGGTTCGGACCCGCGTTGCCGACGAAGAGGCGGATGCGCTGGCCGACGTTCGCCTGGAGCGCCTTGTCACCGGTCATCGAGTTCACGTTGCCGTTGAACACCACGTAGGTGGGCTTCTCCTCGACGCCCTTCTCCATGTCGAGGTGCGACATGCCCGGCGTGCCGAACGCTTCCTTCGTGTAGAACTCGCTCTGCATCACGTAGAACTCCTTGTCCACCTTCGGCAGCCCGCCCTTCGGCTCGACGAGGATCATGCCGTACATGCCGTTGGCCATGTGCATCGGCACCGGCGAGGTGGCGCAGTGGTAGACGTAGAGTCCCGGGTTCAGCGCGCTGAAGGTGAACACCGACTCGCCGCCCGGCATCGTCAGGCTCGCCGCGGCACCACCGCCGGGGCCCGTGACTGCGTGCAGGTCGATGTTGTGCGGCATCGTGCTGTTCTTCGCGTTGTGCAGGTGCAGCTCCACCAGGTCGCCCTCGCGGACGCGGATGAACGAGCCCGGCACCTGGCCGCCGAACGTCCACACCGGGTACTTCACGCTGTCGGCGATCTCGGCCACCGTCTCCACCGTCTCGAGGTTCACGATGACGCGCGTCGGGTGCGTCCGCGTGATCGGCGGCGGGACGTTCGGCGCGTGGGTCACGACGGCGATTTCCTGCCCCGTGATCTCCTCACTCGCCGAGCGGATCGGCACGGCACCGGAGACGCCGGCTTCGGCCGCGTCAGCCTGTCGGGTGCAGCCCATGAGCGACACGCTGAACAGCAGGGCGAGAATGGCGAGCAGGACCACGGTCCCGAAGCGGGACGCGAAAGTCGAAGGAGCAAGCGTACGAGTCTGGACGGTCATGTCGGGAACCCTCTGGCGAGGTGAAAGGCGATTCTCTGTCGTGCAGAGGGAGAATCGCCCTTTCCGGCCAGCGCGACCGTCGGGGGGAGCGACGAATTTTTCGGGGGAAACGAAGAAGGTCGATGTCGGGAGTTTTGACTACACTCGCGGCATTCGACCTTC
>CAMLIU010000348.1 GCA_946479995.1 uncultured Gemmatimonadota bacterium
CCCGTGGATGTCGCCGGAGGGGATCGCGGCCGGCGCCTTCGGGCGCAGCGGCGAGGTGAAGGTCCGCTTCGCCATGCCGGGGGAGCAGGTGGAGTTCCCCCTCGCCATCGGGGGCCGCGCCGATTCGCTGGAGTACCAATGGGTGCGCGTCGTGGACTCCACCGCCGCCACCGATCCGCGTCCCCTCACGGCGGAGCCACCGGTGGCGCCCAAGGAGGCGGGTTTCTACCAGCTCGCCGTCGTGCGCGGAACGGCGCGCGAGATCGTCGAGGAGCCGACCCTCGCCGTCATGGTGCCGTTCGACCGGAAACTGGGCGCGTGGCTCAACGGCTACCGCATCGGGACCTACCTCGCGGAGCGGGTGCGGGGGCGGCACGACGTTCCAGAGGGATTCCTCGAGGTGCGTCCGGAGCTCCTCGACCTGCCGCTCAGCAAGCACCTGAAGCTCGCCGACTTCGTGACGCACGATGACCAGGAGAACGTCTGGCCCAAGTACGTCGCCCTCAATCCGCGCCTGCTCGACAAGCTGGAGCTGATCCTCGCCGACGTGGGCGGCGCATCGCGGCCGGAGCTGGAGATCGACGTCCATTCCGGCTTCCGCTCGCCGGACCACAATCGCGAAGTACGGCGCGCGGCGAGCGACAGCCGCCACCAGTACGGGGATGCCGCGGACATCCAGATCGATGCCAATGGCGACGGCCGCATCACGATGACGGACGAGATCCGCGTCATGCTGGCCGTGGAGCGGGTGGAGGAGGCCCACCCCGATCTCGTGGGCGGGATGGGGATCTACACGAGCCGCCGCTACCGCACCCCCTACCTCCACATCGACACGCGCGGAAAGCGCTCACGCTGGCGCGGCTGAGCATTGGCGTTCGCGCCCTCGATCAGCGACGTTTACTGATCACCCGAGGAGCACGCCGATGAATCCCTACCTCCGCGACAAGCTGATCCAGAAGCTGGAGACCCTCTCCGACGAGCGCGGCTACCAGGTGCTCGATTACGTGGAGTTCCTCGAGTCGCGCTACGCCGACCGGTCGGCGGCGGCAGCGGCGGGAAATCCGCTGAGCCGTTTCGCCGACGCGGTGGAAGAGCGCATGCGCGCCGGGAAGGTCAGCGCCACCACCATCGCCGAGACGATGGGGCTCATGAACCGGGCGATGGGGGTGCTGAACGGTGCCGCCGCGGCTGGGAAGTCGGTGGCGAATGACCTCATGAGTGCCACCTCCCGCGTGGTGGACGCCGCCACCACCGCCGCGAGCTCGCGTCCGACGAGCCCCTCGAGCGGGGCGGGCCAGCCAGGTGCGGGCGGCACGACTGGTGCGAGTGATGGCAGCGCGACGCCCCCCGGTGGGACTGCGGGCGGCGACAATTCACCGCGATAAGGAGAGCACGACGTGCGGCAGACGACAGCCAGGAAGACCCGGAGCTCGCGACGTACCGCCGAAGGCTCGCCCGCGGCGGTCGAGGGTTCGCCACGCACGGGCGCCCGGCGCACGGTGGTGTACTACATGAAGCAGCTTCCGTCGTACCTCCGGCTGCTCGGCGGCCTGCTCACCGATCGTCGCGTCAGCACCGTGGACAAGCTGCTCGTGGCCGGTGCGATGGCGTACATCATCATGCCCGTCGACATGATCCCCGACTTCATCCCTTTCCTCGGCGAGGTGGATGACGTCTTCGTGCTGGTGATGGCGCTGCAGCGGCTCGTGGCCAACGCGGGCCGCTCCGTGCTGATGGCCCACTGGAAGGGGTCCATGGAGGACCTCGCGGATCTCAACCTGAAGGAAGCCCTCGCGGCGGCGGCGTTCTTCCTTCCGCGTGGCATGCGGCGCCGGCTCAAGGTGATCGGCCGCGGCTGACCTCGCCGTATTGCAGTTCGCGGCGGACCCGCCTACGTTTCGCCATGGCGACCACGACACGCTCCGAATCATCGACGAACAACACAGGGCCCGCTCCTCAGCGCACCGCTGAGAGCGGGCTTTCGCGTTCCGGCGCCGCGAACGGCGCCTCCCGCGTCCGCGAGGACGTCGCGCTCACCTTCGACGACGTCCTCCTCGCGCCCCGTCACTCCGTCACCCACCCGAAGGACGTCCGCACCTCGTCCTGGTTCACCCGGAAGATCGAGCTGAACGTGCCGCTCGTCTCGGCAGCCATGGATACCGTCACCGAGGCGGAGATGGCGATCGCGATGGCGCGGGCCGGGGGCATCGGCGTGCTGCACAAGAACATGTCCATCGACCGGCAGGCGATGCAGGTGGACATCGTGAAGCGCAGCGAGAGCGGGATGATCCTCAACCCCTACACCCTCCCCGAGTCGGCGACGCTTCGGGAGGCGAGCAGCCTGATGGCGCGATTCCGCGTGTCCGGCGTGCCGATCGTGGACCTGGAGGGCCGCCTCGTCGGCATCATCACCAATCGCGACCTGCAATTCGAGCGCGACCTCGACCGCCCCGTTTCGGAGGCGATGACGAAGGAGCGTCTCATCACGGCGCCCGTGGGGACGACGCTCGACGAGGCGGAGCGCATCCTCGCGAAGTACCGGGTGGAGAAGCTTCCGGTGGTGGATGACGATCGCCACCTCAAGGGGCTGATCACCGTGAAGGACATCCACAAGCGGCGCCAGTATCCCGGGGCGAACAAGGACCAGCACGGACGGCTCCGCGTGGCGGCGGCCATTGGCGCCGCCGGGGATTTCATCGTCCGCGCGAGGGCGCTGATCGACGCCGGGGTGGATGCGATCATCATCGACACCGCGCACGGACACTCCGATGGCGTGCTGCGCGCCACCGAGCAGGTGCGTGAGGCGTTCCCCGACATCCAGCTCGTCGTCGGCAACGTCGCCACGCGCGAGGGGGCGCGCGCACTCGTGGAGCGCGGCGTGGACGCGGTGAAGGTCGGCGTCGGGCCGGGCTCCATCTGCACTACGCGCGTCGTCACCGGCGTCGGCGTCCCGCAGCTCACGGCGATCTTCGACGCCGTCGAGGGGGCAGGGGACGTACCCGTCATCGCCGACGGCGGCATCAAGTACTCCGGCGACGCGGTGAAGGCACTCGCTGCCGGCGCGTGCAGCGTGATGATGGGCAGCATGCTCGCCGGCACCGAGGAGAGCCC
>CAMLIU010000349.1 GCA_946479995.1 uncultured Gemmatimonadota bacterium
TCGGCCGGCTGCACGCCGCGCTCGATCAGGAAGCGTCCGGCCGGCGAATCCTTCTTGATGTTGCCCGCCGGCGAAATGTGGTCGGTGGTGATCGAGTCGCCAAACACGCCCATCACGCGCGCGCCGTGTACGTCGTCGATGGTGCCGACCTGCATGGTCATGCCGTCGAAGTAGGGCGGGTTCTTGATGTAGGTGGACGAGGCATCCCACTGGAACGATTCGCCTTCCGGCGAGGCGATCTGGTTCCAGCGCGTGTCGCCCTTGAACACGTCGGCATAGTTCTGCGCGAACAGCTCCGGCCCGACCGTCGCCGAGATCATGTCGCCGATTTCCTTGTTCGACGGCCAGATGTCGCGCAGGTAGACCGTCTTGCCGTCGGGCGTATGGCCCAGCGGATCGCGGGTGAGGTCGATGTCGACGGTGCCCGCGATCGCGTAGGCGACGACCAGGGGCGGCGAGGCGAGATAGTTCATCTTCACCTCCGGATGCACGCGGCCCTCGAAGTTGCGGTTGCCCGACAGCACCGAGGCGACCACCAGTTCGTTCTCCGCGATGCCCTTGGAGACTTCGTCCGGCAACGGCCCCGAGTTGCCGATGCAGGTCGTGCAGCCGTAGCCGACGACGTAGAAGCCGAGCTTCTCCAGGTCGGCGAGCACGCCGGCCTTGCGCAGGTAGTCGGTGACCACCAGCGAGCCCGGGCCGAGCGAGGTCTTCACCCACGGCTTCGCCTTCAGACCGAGCTTGGCCGCGTTGCGCGCCAGCAGGCCGGCGCCGAGCATCACCGCCGGGTTGGAGGTGTTGGTGCAGGACGTGATCGCCGCGATCACGACCGAGCCGTCGGTCAGGTCGCAGTCCTGCTCATGCACGCGGATCTTCGACTTCGGTTTCGCTGCCAGGTGTTCCGCCTGCGGCTGCTCGCCGCCTTCGCCGGCCAGGCGCTCGAGGTCTTCCTTCGGCTTGGGCTTGCGGTTGGCGATCAGGCCTTCCAGGTTCTTGCGGAAATTGTCCTTCACGCCTTCCAGCAGCACGCGGTCCTGCGGGCGCTTGGGCCCGGCGAGCGAGGGCTTCACGTCGCCCAGGTCCAGTTCGAGCGTCGCCGAATAGGTGGCGTGCGGCGAGTCGGGCTCGTGCCACAGCCCCTGGGCCCGGGCGTAGGCCTCGACCAGCGCGATCTGCTCGTTGCTGCGGCCCGACAGGCGCAGGTAGTTCAGCGCTTCGGCGTCGATGGGGAAGATGCCGCAGGTCGCGCCGTACTCGGGCGCCATGTTGGCGATGGTGGCGCGATCGGCCAGCGGCAGGTGCTGCAGGCCGTCGCCGTAGAACTCCACGAACTTGCCGACCACGCCGAGCGCGCGAAGCATCTGCGTCACGGTGAGCACGAGGTCGGTCGCGGTCGTGCCTTCGGGCAGCTTGCCGGTGAGGCGGAACCCGACCACCTGCGGAATCAGCATCGAGGAGGGCTGGCCCAGCATCGCCGCTTCGGCCTCGATGCCGCCCACGCCCCAGCCGAGCACGCCGATGCCGTTGATCATCGTGGTGTGCGAGTCGGTGCCGAACACGGTGTCGGGGAAGGCGTGCAGGACGCCGTCGATGTCGCGCTCCATCACCACGCGGGCGAGGTTCTCCAGGTTCACCTGGTGGACGATGCCGGTGTTGGGCGGGACGACCTTGAAGTTGCCGAAGGCCTTCTGCCCCCAGCGCAGGAAGCTGTAGCGCTCCTTGTTGCGTTCGAATTCGATCTTGCCGTTGAGATCGAGCGCGTCGGGACGTCCGAACACGTCGACCTGCACCGAGTGGTCGATGACCAGCTCGGACGGAATCAGGGGATTGATCTGCTTCGGGCTGCCGCCGAGCTTGGTCACCGCATCGCGCATCGCCGCGAGGTCGACCACGCAGGGCACGCCGGTGAAATCCTGCAGCACCACGCGCGCGGGCATGAAGGCGATCTCGGTGTCCGGTTCCTGCTTCGCATCCCATTGCGCGACGGCTTCGATGTGCTCCTTGCCCACCGTCATGCCGCCGTCCTCGTGGCGCAGCAGGTTCTCGAGCAGGATCTTCATCGAGTAGGGGAGCTTCGACAGATCGAAGCGTTTCCCGAGCGCGGGCAGGCTGAAGTAGGTGTAGGACTTGCCGTTGACCGCGAGCTGGGCGCGGGTGGCGAAGGAGTCGAACGACATGGGGGGCTCCTTGTTCGAGTGCGGGCGGGCGCGTGGGCGCGCATGAGCTGGCAGGCCTGCCGCAGGTCGAAGCCGGGCGGCATGACGGACCGATTATGAACGCGTCAGCGTCGAAGGCTGCCGATTCGGGTGTTACGGGGATGGGAAGCAGTGGCTTGCGGTCTGCACCCATTCGCGTGTCCTGCGAGCGCGAGTCGGCAGGGCTCAGGCGGCATTCCATCCGCGCCATGCCGGCTTTCGGATTCCGCGACCAGCTTATGGAGTCCGATTCCCCGGGGCCGGACCCGGAAGGACCCGGAGACCCTCAGGAAAGACCGGAAGCCCCAAGGGAAGGATTCGGAGCTCCTCTCGAAGGACTCGAAGACCCAACGGAAAGAGTCGGAGACTCGACTCAAGGATCCGGAGACCCGACGGAGAGGCTCTGAGGTTCAACGGAAGGATTCGGAGAGCCAAGGGAGGGACTCGCAGGCTCAACGGAAGGATTCGGGGACCTAAGGAAGGGATCCGGAGGCTCAACGGAAGGATTCGGGGACCCAGGAAAGGCCCCCCGGGGCTCAATGGCAGACCTCAGCCCCCTTCAGGGCGCCGCTCCTTGGGTATGACTCCATCGGTATGTATAATTCGTACATACCGACCGGGAGCCGCCCATGGAAGCCACCGTCGCCGAGCGAGGCCAGATCACCCTGCCCAAGGCCGTGCGTGACGCCCTGGGCCTGACCAAGGGCACGCTGCTCAAGGTCGAGCTGGAGGGCAACCGCATCGTGCTGCGCAAGAGCGTGGACGATGCCGTGTCCCGTGCCCGCGGCCGCTTCCGTCTGGACGGCTTCGCGTCCACCGACGAGGCGATGCGTGCGATCGGTCCGTCCGATGAGACCGGGGCCGACGAAGCGTGAGCGGCACCATCGCCATCGATGCCGCCGTATTGATC
>CAMLIU010000350.1 GCA_946479995.1 uncultured Gemmatimonadota bacterium
GTCGTCGTGCGGCGGCGCGTCGTCAAACGGGGGGGGACCGTCCAGCGGGGCCTGGTCGAGGCGCGGCACGCCGTTCGGCGCCGCTCGGCGGGCGACCGGCGGCGGATACGGACTCGGCGAGCCGTCGCGCGACGGCCAGATCACCCCTTCGCATCCCGGGCCGCCGCGCTCACGCGGCTTGTTGCGGCACTTGAAGTCGGGTGCGCGCGGATTGCGCTTCGAGGCCCGGTCGTCCCACATCGGACCGCCGCAGACGGGGCAGAGGGGCATGCCGTTGGCGTCCACGCCGCCGCCAGCCGGTGCGGCCTTCGCCGCGCTGCCCGAGGATGCCGCTGGTGTCGCCTTCCCGGCGGGCGCGGCGGCGACACGGCCGTCGCGCGGCGGCCAGATCACGCCGTCGCAACCGCGGTCCTTGCACTTGAAGTCGGGCGCCTTGGGGTTGCGCTTGTTCTCCCGGTTGTCCCACATGGGCCCCTGGCACTTCGGGCACAGGGGCGCGGCTGACGAGTCGGGCTGCTGCGATTCGGACATGAAAAAAACGGGTCGTGGAAGAAGGCCCATGAAGATAGCACACGCCCTATGACATGTAGCCGGCCTCAGCCACGCCCCAGCATGCGACCCGCCGCTCGTGCCGGTGGGCACATGGGCCGGCTTCTTGCCTTTTTGCGCCGCCGAACCAAGTGAACGGGAGAAGACGATGCGCTTCGGCGGTGGTGGACGCAGCTCGAATCTGGAAGATCGTCGCGGCTTCGGCGGACGTGCCGGACTGGGGATCGGGGGCACGGCCGTCGTGCTCATCCTGAGCCTGCTGTTCGGGCGGAACCTCTTCAACGACATCGGCGTCTCGCCGACCGGCGCGGTGGCCTCCTCGAACGGGGAGCTCAGCCCTGCGGACTCCGCGGCCGAGGAACCTGAAGTGCTGCGCGTGTCGGGCGTGCTCGACGACGTGCAGCAGACGTGGGCGACGATCCTGCCGAAGTACGGCACCCAGTACCAGGACGCGAAGCTCGTGCTCTTCCGCGACGCCACGCCCACCGGGTGCGGCACCGGCCAGACGGCGATGGGTCCCTTCTACTGCCCGGTGGACCAGAACGTCTACCTCGACCTCGGCTTCTTCGACGAGCTGCGGAACAAGTTCGGCGCGGCGGGGGACTTCGCGCAGGGTTACGTGATCGCCCACGAGCTGGGCCACCACGTGCAGAAGCTGCTTGGAACGGAAGCGGAAGTGCGTCGCGCGCAGGAGCGCGACCCGGCCAACGCCAACCGGTACTCGGTGGCGCTCGAGCTCCAGGCCGACTGCTACGCCGGCGTGTGGGGCCACAGCGCGCAGCAGCGCGACAAGCTGGATCCGGGCGACATGCAGGAAGGGCTCGCCGCCGCCGCGTCGGTGGGCGACGACCGCATCCTCAGCCAGGCCGGGCGCAGCGCGAACGCCGACTCCTTCACCCACGGCTCGAGCGCGCAGCGCGAGAGCTGGTTCAAGCGCGGGTTCGACTCAGGGGATCCGGCGCGGTGTGATACCTTCGCCGGGCGCTGAAGAACTGCACGGTGAAATCGTGAAGCGTGAAGCGTGAGACGTGAATCGTAACGGCGCCCGCAGTTACGTCTCACGTCTCACGCTTCACGTCTCACGGTGAGTCAGACCGCGTCACTCAGGCTCGTGAAGTTGAAGTCCCGCACCTTGATCGTCGGCATCACCACGTTGCCGCCGGACTCGGTGCCCGCGATGCGCTCGGCCCGGCCGATCGCCTCGAGGTTGTTGAGCATGAACAGCGGGCTCTCGTTGAAGCGGAAGTTCTTCACCGCCTTCGTGATCTTGCCGTTCTCGATGAGGAAGGTGCCGTCGCGCGTGAGGCCGGTGTAGAGCACCGTGCGCGGATCCACCTGGCGCAGGTACCACAGCCGCGTGACGAGGATGCCGCGCGGCGTGGAGGCGATCATCTGCTCCGTCGTCGCGTCGCCGCCCACCATCTTCACCGCGCCGAGGCCGCCGTTCGGGCGCGCGCCCTTCTTCTGCGCCCAGAAGCGCGAGTACTGCAGCTCCTTGAGCACACCGTTCTCGATCCATACCTCGCGGCCGAGGGGCAGTCCCTCGCCCGTCCACGGCTGGCCGAGCAGCTGCGGATCCGCGGGATCGGAGTAGATGGTGACGCGCGGGTCCACGATCTTCTCGCCGATCTTCGTGCCACCGCCCTGTTTGGAGAATGCCGAGCGTCCCTCGTCGGCGCTGCGCGCGTCGAGGGAAAAGGCGAGCAGCTGCACGAGATCGCCGACTGCCTGCGGCTCGAGGATCACCGTATAGCGGCCCGGCTCCACGGCGACCGGGTTGCGCGATGCGCGCGCCTTGCTGATGGCGCGGTCGCTCACCGCCTTGAAGTCGATCTGCTTCCAGTCGGGATGGTCGGCACCCGCCCAGCCGGAGCCGGTGCCGTCGGTGGTGCGCACGGTGAGCTGGTAGTTGGCGCTCGTGGCGGGGAAGTAGGCGAACAGCCCCGTGTTCGATGCCATCGCGCTGTAGCCGGCGCCCTCGAGGATGAACCCCGCCGCGGCAAGGTCGCCCGCCGCCTTGGCGGCGTCGATGGCGGTGCGCGCCGCGGCCGCGCGCTCCTCCGGCGTAAGGTTCGCCGTCGAGTCGAAGTACGCGCTCACCTCCTGGTATTGCTGCGGCGGCAGGAGGGGCATGTTCTCCGGATCGTCCGGCGCCAGCTTCGCCACCGCCTCGCTCTGCCGCACGGCGCGCTCGATCCCCTCGGGGGAGAAGTCGGAGGTGGTGATCACGGCGTGCTTCGCGCCGTAGCCGCTCTGCACGGCGAGCGTGGAGTTGTTCACGCCGCCGGCGGTGGTGATGCGGTTGGCGGCGAAGCGGATGTTGCCCTGGTAGCCGCCGCCCACCTGCGCGATGATCGTCTCCGCCTTCGACAGCTTGACGACGCGCTCGAGGAACGCCTGCGCCTCGCTCCGCGACAGCATCTCGCCGGACGAGAGGGCGCTGCCCCGGCTGAAGAGACTCTTCGGGGTGCTCATGCCTTTCTCCCGGTGTTGATGACGTTGATGTTGCGGAAGCGGCTCGGCACGCAGCCGTGGCTCACCGCGTTGACCTGGC
>CAMLIU010000351.1 GCA_946479995.1 uncultured Gemmatimonadota bacterium
CCCAGCCCGCAGGTCCGGATACGTCGTACGAAGTACCTGCTACGTCAGTTGTCGTCTTGTGGTATGACGTACGTCCCTTGTCGTTCAAGGAGCCACGACCGGCCAGCAGCCTCTCAGGCCCGCTCCAGCTCCACCTCGAACGAGAACCTCGTCCCCGTCTCCTTGCTCGACTGCACCTCGAGCTTCGAGCCCATCGCGGCGAGAAAGTTCTGGCAGATGGCCAGCCCCAGCCCCGCGTTCGAGAAGCGCATCCCGGACGCGCTCGGGCGGAAGCCGTCGAAGAGCATGTCCATCACGTGCGGCGGGATCCCCTCACCGGTGTCCTGCACCCAGAACGACACGTGCCGCTCGTCCACGTCGGCGCAGCCGATGCCCACGCTCCCGTCCACCGTGTACTTGAGGGCGTTCGTCATCAGGTTCAGCAGCACGCGGCCGATCGCCCCCGGATAGCCGATGCGGCCATCCATCGCATCCAGCGTGTAGCGGATCGGCAGCCCCTTCTCCTCGCTGATCGGCTGCACGGTGTGACACACGCCGAGGATCACCTCGGCCAGGGAGAAGGGCACGGGGTTGCCGTCCACGAGACGCTGCCCGCCCCGCACGGCGTCGATCACGTCGCACGCCAGGGTGTTCAAGCCGAGCGCCGCGCCGTAGATGAGGCCGAGCTGGCGTTCCTGCACCGGCGTCACGGGGCCGCTCTGCCCGCGGCGGAGGGTGTCGACGAGGAAGAGGATCGAGGAGAGGGGGGATCGCATGTCGTGCGCGATCTCCACCACCGCCTTCACCGCGTCCTCACTGGCCAGGTGGCGGGCGAAGTCGTGGTGGCTGCCCGGCGCGTGCTCCGTGTTCGCGCGCTCCATCGCCCCCAGTGCCCGCGCCAGCTCGGCGGGCTCGAGGTCGGCGTCGCGCCGGCTGATCTCGTCGAGCAGCGCGTTGCGCAGCGCCGTGAGGTAGTGCGTGGGCACCACGGCAAGGGTGTCGCGCCGTGGCTGGTCGTCGGGAGCGAGCGTGTTGGTCAGGAAGGAAGATCCGCCCCCGATGTCGTCGCGCACGTCGGCGGACGCATTGAGGGCCAGCCGGGCCACGTGGCCCAGCTGCTCCCTGATCTCGGCGACGTCGGCCCGCTCGACCCGGCTCAGCTCCACGATCGCGCGGTCGACGGCGACGAGCAGGAGGTCGTGCAGGGACGGACGGACCGGGCCCGCCGGCACTCGCGATGAAGTCAATCGCTGCGCCCGCTGCTCGGTGAAAGGGATGCGGCCGCTCCGGGTCAGTCAGCGGACCCGGAGCAGTGCGGTGGGGAATGTCCTACTGGTAGAACGTTCGCTGCTACGCGATCGTCTCGCTCGAGTCGCGACGGAATCCGTGGCGCTCGAGGAGGCGGTACAGCGTGGTGCGGTCGACGCTCGCCAGCCGCGCGGCCCGCGACATGTTGCCGGACGCCCGCGAGACGAGACGAGTGACGTACTCCTTCTCGAACGACGCGAGGACCCCATGAGCATCCAGGAGCTGCCCTCGGGGCGGTTGCGCGCCCAGGTCTACGACCGCGTCACGGGCAAGAGCGTCAGCGTCGCGAAGATCCTCGGTCTGCCGCGCGGCAAGGGCACCTGGCCCAACACCCGCAAGGGCCGACGCGAGGCCGAGAAAGCTCGCGAGAAGGCCCGCGAGATCCTCAACGGCGACGGCGCCGACGTCGTCACGGTCGCCGAGTTCCGCGAGCGGTGGCTGAACGACCCGATCTTCCACGCGAACTGGAAGGAGGGCGCCGTCGGCCCGACCGCCGTGCACAACGCCGAGCGCACGAAGGCGTTCGCCGAGCGCTACGCCACCGTCCCGCTCGGCCAGGTCGACGATCGTGTCGTCTCAGGATGGATCGCCGGCGGCAAGAACATCAGCACCGTGCCCGCGCTCCGTTCGATGTTCAACGCGGCTCGCTCACCGAAGGCCGGTCGGCTGATCACGATCAACCCGTTCGCGGATCTCGGCCTCGGGAAGTCCAAAGGCAACAAGACCAAGCGGCCCCCCTCGCTCGAGCAGATGGAACGCCTCGTCGCGCTCGCGTGGGAACGCACCCCGCCGAGCTTCGCGGCGTACTTCGAGTTCGCCTGCACCAGCGGCGCGCGCCCGTCAGAGCTGGACGCGCTAGCCCCGGCGTGCGTGGACCGCGAGAACCATGAGGTCCATCTCGTCCGCCAGTGGAACGTCAAGGTCCGGCGCTTCATCGAGCCGAAGTACGGGCCGTACACGCTCGCGCTCACCGAGCGCGCCGAGGACGCCCTGGACCGGATGCCCGAGGTCGAGGGCCATGACGAGTTCGTCTTCACGACGAACCGCGGCCACCACTACACACCGACGAGCCGCATCTACCACTGGAACGCGGTCCGCCACGCCGCCGGGATGCCGGACCTGACGCTGTATCTCGCGACGCGGCACTTCTTCGGCTGGTACGCCCTGAACATCGCGAAGCTGCCGCCGCACGTCATCGCGATCCAGCTCGGCCACCAGGACGGCGGCAAGCTCGTCCGTGAGCTGTACGGCCATCCCGACGACGTGATCGCCAGGCAGGAGATCCGGCGCGCTCACCGGCAGATCAATGGAGAAAACCCGCGGGAATCGGGGGACGAAGCAGCGTGATTCCGCACACTGGATCGCACACTACGGCGGATCCTTGGCTCTACAGCTTGGGAAATGTCCTATTCCCGCCATCAAGTGCCCTAGAGACGCCGTATTCCTCTCAGGGCAGCGCGGAACCGCAGCATCCCAGCTCCCATCGGACGTTTCGACGTCCCGGCCCCGACCTGATCGGGCGCCGAGGAACGCCGCCGCGCGGCGCTTCCGCACACCAGGCCGCACACGGCTGTGCCGGCTCGTCCGCACACGACGGTGCCCGTCGTGCGGCAGGGACGGCGTGATCGGTCGTGATGGCCCCGTCAAGCCGTTTCAGCTCATTCGTTGGGCGCGTCAGCAGGCGACCGTCCACAGGCTCCGCACCCTCGAGGCGCACGTGCTCCTGCTGCTAGCGACCTACGCCAACGAGGCTGCTATCGCCTGGCCGTCCATCAAGACGCTCGCGTTGGACTCCGGCCTGCGTCCGAC
>CAMLIU010000352.1 GCA_946479995.1 uncultured Gemmatimonadota bacterium
GCGCGCGGCGCCTGGGCCATCTCCTCGTACTGCCAGAACACCCGCGTGGAGACGATGTCGTGCCCGTAGCCCATCCACGCCAGCGCGGCCGTTGCCGCCAGCACGCCGCCGATGGCGACGTACCACCCGCGCGTGAACCGCTCGTCGAACAGCGACGAGCGGCGATAGAAGTAGCGGTGACAGCGCTGCAGTGCGACGAACATCACCGCCAGCAGCACTGCCTGCTCGATGTCGAGGGCGCTCGTCAGCGCGAAAACGACGCCGGCCGCGAGCACCCACAGCGTGAGGTGGTACGCCGCGTCGAGGCGGCGCTGGAGCCCGCGGGCGAGCAGGATCAGGGCGACGCCGAGGATGCTGACGAAGTATGCCGAGATCTCGATGATCGGCAGCGGCAGCATGTCGGCAATCCATCCCATCCGGCCGGTGTGCGCGGGCGTGGCGCCGGAGAAGAGCAGGATCACGCCGCCGACGAAAGTGCTCAACGTCAGCGCGCGCGGGACGAGCGCGCCAGTGACCGTTCCGCTGGCGCGCAGCAGGCGTGCGACGTTCCTTGGCTGCGCTGGCGCTGATGTCATGGACGGCGAAGCTTTCTGTATGATGAGGATACCCGGACCGTGATTCAACGTTCGTCGACCGACCTGCGCTGGCGGTGGGCCCTCCTGCTCCTGGGCGCGATCGTCCTCGCCCTGGGCGGCCGCTCCATCGCCAGCCACCTCGCGGTGCTGACGTCCGGCCTCCATGCCCTCGGCACCTGGGGGATCGTGCTGTCCGTGCTCGGCTTCGCCGTGGCGAGCGCGGCGTTCGTGCCCGCGGGCCTGCTCACGATGCTCGCCGGCGCGCTGTTCGGCATTCCGGACGGCATCCTCGTCGCCTTCGCCGGCGCATCGGTCGGGGCGTGCGTCGCATTTCTCCTCGCGCGCCACGCCGCACGCGGGATGGTGGAGCGGTGGCTGGAGGCGTACCCACGAGCCGCGCGTCTGCGGGACGCCGTCGGAGATCGGGGGCGGCGGATCGTCGGGCTGCTGCGGCTCTCTCCGGTGATCCCGTTCAGCGTGATCAACCTTGCCATGGGACTGACGCGGATGCGCTTCGTGGACTTCGTCATCGCGAACTTCGCCATGCTGCCGGTGACGGCACTCTACGCCTATTACGGCGCCGCAGCGGGAGCCCTCGTGTCGCTGCACGACGAGCGGCACCCGCGGGACGATGCGTGGTGGCTGGCATTCCTGCTCGGCCTGGCGGCGACGATTCTGGCGACGACGATCGTGGCGCGACTCGCGGCGCGCGCGCTGGCGCGCGAGGACGTCGACGCAGCCTAACGTTCCGCCTCGCCGTCACGGCAGTGGATGACGGGCGAAGAAGCGCCACGTCAGCCGGCTGGCGTCCACCTCGCGCGCTGGGTCGCCGCCGTCCAGCGACGCACGTGGCCATTCGTGTCCGCCCCCCTGGATCGTGTAGAGCACCACGTCGGCGGCGCATCCGGAGAAGCGCGTGGCCCGCACGTGCGGCGCGACCGGGGTGGTGCGCGCGCCGCCGCAGTGGTCGACCGTCGCCCAGAATCGGATGGAAGGCGGCAGCGCCCACGATCCACGTGGCGGCTGGCCAGCGGCGGCGGCGAACGACGAATCGGCATACGGCACTTCCTCGTCCGCCGTGCCGTGAAAGGCGATCAGTGGCACCGGTCGAGCGGGCGCGCACTGTCCGTCGACGAGGCTTCCCGCCACGACCGCGACCGCCGCCACCTGTGCATCGAGCTCGCAGGCAGCCCGGAAGGCCATGCGCGCTCCATCCGAGAAGCCTGCCACGTAGATGCGCCGCCGGTCCACCGGCATCTCGCGTGCGAGCGCACGGACGAGCGCGCGCAGGAAGCCGATGTCGTCCACGTTGCCGTCGTGCGCCGCACCGCAGCACTCGCCGGCATTCCAGTCCGCGCCGAGGCCGAGCGCGCCGGTGGTCGCGTCGGGATACGCCACGAGGAAGCGAGCCGAATCGGCGAGCGCGCTCATCCCCGTCATGCCCGGCATCGTCGCGCCGTTGGCGCCACTGCCGTGGAGCACGATGACGAGCGGATAGCTCGTCGCGAGGCCGAAGCGGCGCGGCCGGGCGGGCGGGATGTGAAGCAGGAAGGTGCGCATGAGCTCGCCCACCTCGACCCGGTACGGGCGCGTTCCGGGCGTCTCCACCACGGTGGCGGGCGGCTCGATCCCGCGGCCGAGACAGGTGACGAGCAGCAGCGCGACGGCGAGCGCCCAGAGCGGGCGTCGACGTCGACGAGGAAGGTGCAGCCGGGGAGCCGGGAGTCGCACGCTGCGCATCAGGAACACCAGCGTGGAGATTCAAGTAGCATGCTTGGCAGTCGAGTACACCGTCCGGCGTTCCACGAGCCTCAATGCTGCCTAGAATCATTCTCGCCGTGCTGTTGGTCGTTCCCGTGTTTGCGTTCGCGCAGGGGATCGCCCCGCCTGCGCCGCCCGATGTGCGCGACCTGCCCCTCGTCGAGCTGCGCGCGAAGGGCCCGTCGAACACGCTGGCCATCGTGCTCAGCGGGGACGGCGGCTGGGCGGACATCGACCGGCAGATCGGCCAGACGCTCGCCGAGCGCGGCGTGGACGTGATCGGCTTCGACGACCGCGCGTACCTGCGCTCCGGGACGCGTGACGCGAACGGCGTGGGAGCGGATGTGGCGCGGGTTGCGGCGCATTACATGTCGTTGTGGAACGACCAGCGGCTGGTCCTCGTCGGCTACTCGCGTGGCGCGTCGTTCGCGCCCTTCGTGGCGACACGCCTCCCCCCCGAGCTGCGGCGACGGCTCACCCTCGTCGCGATGCTCGGTCTCCTCGAGCACGCCGGCTTCCGGTATCGCTTCTCCGACCTCTGGGCCACGCACTCGGACCGGAAGGACCCGCCGATCCTCCCCGAGCTCGAACGGCTGCGGGGGACGAACATGCTCTGTGTCTATGGCACCAGGGAGGAGGAGTCGCTCTGCCGCGAGGTGGATCCCACCCTCGTGTACCGCGTGGCGCGGGAGGGCGGGCACCACTTCGACGGGGACTATCGGTCGCTGACGGAGCTCATACTGGCGAGGATGGG
>CAMLIU010000353.1 GCA_946479995.1 uncultured Gemmatimonadota bacterium
CCGGCGGCTTCATGAACTGCACGGCTCCCAGGGTGGCGAATGCCACGAGCGCGACCGCCCCCACCCGTCCCCCGCGCGAGTGCACGCGGCGACTGGCAGACCTGCGTCGGTCGGCGGGGCCGGAGTGGGACATGGGGGCGGGGGAAACCGGGGGGGATGGGAGACCGGGAGATCGGGAGACGGGGAGGTCGGGAGGCCGGCGTGTCGGCAGGTCGGAACGACGAAAGCCAGGCAATTCCTGACCTTCCCACCTTCTGACCTTCTGCCTTTTCCGACCTTCCGTCTCCCTACACAAGCTATCCCGATCCCCGACGACGGGAACCCTTCGCGCGCAACGAGATACGAGGCCTGACCGATCGGTCAGTAAATGTAGACCGGCGTGCCCACTTCGACCATCGAGTACAGCTTGTCGATGTCCTCGTTCCGGAGCCGCACGCACCCGTGGCTGACGGAATGGCCGATGCTCGCCGGGTTGTCGGTGCCGTGAAGGGCGTAGCCGTCGCCCAGCTCCAGGCGGTGCGTGCCGAGCACCCCCTTGTACTTGCGCTGGCTCGTGCCGAAGGGCGGGATGACGATGTTGCCGCCAGCCACGATCTCGTGTCCCTCCTTGCCGTCGCTCAGGGGGACGACGCGGCCGTCGGCGTACCGGCGCACGACGTCGGTCCCCTGCACCATGAGCTCGGAGCCGTCGCTGGCCGTGATCGACTGGCCGCGGGCGAGGCGCACGATCCCCAGCCCTCGCTTGCGGGCCTGCTCCACGTAGTGCCAGTCGGGAGGCACCCAGGCCGGTGCCTCGTCCTTGGCCTGGACCACGAGCCGGCCGCGCGGCGTCTCGAACTTCCAGTGGCTGCCGCTCGCCGTGGATTCGAGCACCTTGCCGCTTCCCGTCGCGACCTGGGTGGTGAACAGCACGCTGTCGCGGAGCTTGTACCAGAGCCGGTGGTCCTCGATGCTGACCACGATGTACGGCTTGTTCGCCGGCAGCGCATCGCTGCTCGTGGAGAGGCTCTGCAGGCTGTCATTCAGCGCGCCGCTGGCCAGGCGCACCCGCTCCAGCAGCTCCACGTTGTCGTTGAACACCATGCGGCTCACGTCGCGCTCGTGCCGCACGAGGGCGGTGCGCGCGAACAGGGCGCTGCTCGCGAACGCCAGCAGCACCACGGCGCCGATGAGCGCCCAGGCGATGACGCCGCCACTGCGGAAGAAACGGGGAATACCCAACGGGCGTGCTCCTCTGGATCGTCAGTAGAAGTAGACTGCTACCCCGGGATGGAGGTTCGGTGCGATGGCGCGCAGGTCCGACTCGCGTGCCCGGATGGCGCCGGGCAGCACGTAGCCGGAGTCGTTGAGCGGGCCGACGGTGGGCAGCGAGTAGATCACCGTTCCTCCGTCGAGGACGATGGCCGCCGGACCGAGGGCACCGGTCATCACGCTGTCACCGGCGGCGAGCCCGCGATCGGCGTAGACCCAGCGCGGAATGCTCCACGCATCGCCGGCGCCGAGGATGCGTTCCACGGTGCGCTTTCCGCGGGGCGTCGCGACGTGCACCGTATCGGGGGGCACGCCGACCCGCTTCTCCGGCCCCACCGTGACCGGCATCTCGCGCAGCAGCGCGCCGTCGCGCTCGAGGTACATCACGCTGCTGTCGAGCGAGACGGAGAGATGCAGCGCCTGGTCGAGGTTCGCCTGCCGCTTGAACAGCTCGACCATGACCTTGAGCCGGTTCTCGTCCTGCGAGAGCAGCTCGTCGGTGCGCGTGCGTTCGACGTCCGTCATCGCGGCGCGCAGCTCCGCCGTCTCGCGGCGATAGCGGAAGTACCGCATGACGAGCCACGTGTCGGCGGCGAGAAACAGGATGATCGCGACGGTGGCGGTCGCGATCACCCCCGGATAGCTGCGCCGGAACTCCCGCCAGCTCGCGCGACGCCGGTCGGTGCGCGGACGCGAGGGATCGGTGCGGCGTCCGGGATCGTAGCCGTCGTGGAGCGGAGGATTGGTCATCGACTGAAGTGACGGGGCGGACTGATCACGGGCGAGCGACGTGCCGAACCATGTTCGCCCGTGGTTTGGTGGTGTGCGGCCGGGTAGATTTCGCCGGCGCTCAAGCTTCAACCGGTGCCTGTGTCCGGCAAGGCGCACTCCTCACTCCTACCCCGCACAATGGCTGCTGTGTCCCGTCCCGCCCCCGTCGTCCTCGTGGTCCTCGATGGCTGGGGCTATCGCCCCGAGCGTGAGGGCAACGCGATCGCGATGGCGAAGGTCCCGACGTGGGACCGCCTGTGGGCGCGCGCGCCGCGCACCCTGCTGCAGGCGTCGGGCGAGGCAGTCGGGCTCCCGTGCGGACAGATCGGCAACAGCGAGGTCGGGCACCTGAACCTCGGTGCCGGTCGCGTGGTGAAGCAGGATCTCGTGCGCATCTCGCAGGCGATCGCCGACGGCAGCTTCTTCACCAACCAGGTGTTCGTGGACGCCTGCCGCTCGGTACGCGAGAATGGTGGCACGCTGCACCTCGTGGGGTTGATCGGCACCGGCGGCGTGCACGCGATCGACACCCACCTCTACGCGCTCCTCGACCTTGCCGAGCGCGAGCGGGTGCCCCGCATCGCCGTGCAGGTGATGCTGGACGGCCGCGACACGATGCCGCGGTCGGGGCTCGGCTTCCTGCAGGAGCTGATCACGCGCATCAGGGGACGCGCGGTGATCGGCAGCGTTGGCGGCCGCTACTTCGGCATGGATCGCGACCATCGCTGGGACCGTACGGAGAAGTGGTACCGCTCGGCGGTGATCGGCGCCCCCCCCAAGGCCTCGGATCCGCTCGACGTGGTGCGCGAAGCGTACGAGCGCGGCGAGACCGACGAGTTCGTGATCCCGACGACGATCGCGAACGCCGCGGGGAGCCCGGTGGCGCCAATGCGGGACGGTGACGCGGTGATCTGCTTCAACTATCGCTCCGACCGGATGCGGCAGATCGTGCGCGCCCTCGCCCAGCCGGACTTCGACGGATTCGACGTGCGGGGCCGCCCGCGGGTGCGCGTGGCGACGATGACGCAGTACGACAAGACCTTCGCCGACTGGGGGGTGC
>CAMLIU010000354.1 GCA_946479995.1 uncultured Gemmatimonadota bacterium
TGCCGGACAGCGTGAAGTCGGCGGCGAGCACCTTGCCGACCTTCGTGATGCCGCCCGGACCGACCTGGCGCTCCACGAGCGCGCGGAACTTGTCGCCGTCCTGGAGATCGCGGCTCATGTCCACGCGATACTCGAAGATGTCGGCAAGCGCCCAGGTCAGCTCGTCCTTCGCGTGACCGGGGAAGTACGCGGCCGCGGAGGAATCCATGGCCTGGTAGAGATTCGCGTGGATCGTTCCCGCCACGGCCACGGTGTCCGTGGTCCAGGGGAGACGCTCCTCGGTGCCCACCCAGCCGTTCGCCGTCTTCGTCATGCGAAGCAGGCGGTCGATGCCGAGATGGAAGACGAGTTCCTTGGGTCCGTCGCCGGCGCTGTCGGGAGAGAACTCCACTGGCATGCCGACCTGCAGGTAGCGCGCATCGAGCGCGCTCGCCGAGGCGGCACGGACGATGTCACCAGCCGCCTGGTCGCTCAACCCGACGCGCTTGAAGAGACCGATGAGCGTCTCGCCGCGGTTCAGCTTCTCGATGCGGGGTTCGGGGGCCGACGGAGTGGAGTCGGCGAGGTCCGCGGTGGCGGCGGGGAGTGCCTTGCCCTGCTGCAGGACGCTGCCGGCGGGGGTGTCCGGCAGCTCGGGGGTGTAGCGCAGGGCAACGAGGACGAGGAGCGCGACCGTGATATAGAGGCTGGCGCGCGCTCGGAAGGGCTTTCTGGTCAATCCATCTGTCTCCGGATGAAGGTCGGGATCTCCATGTCGCTGAGATCCTGCGACCCGCCTCCCGGCTGGCCGGGAGGGGCCGGCGTCCGGGGGGCACGCGGGATGTCGTTGGCGGGACGGGCGGGCAGTGCGCCACCCACTCTCGAAGGACGAGTACCCGGGAAAGGAATAACAGGTGACCCCTTCGGCGCCGTGACGGGACTCACGTCGGCGGTCGGGGTGACGAGGCCGGGTTGGATGGCCTTGTCGAAGCCGGTGGCGATGACGGTGACGCGGATCTCGCCCTGCATCGCCGGCTCGTGCACGGCGCCGAAGATGATCTCCGCCTCGTCGCCGACGGCGTCGTGAATGATCTCGTTGATCTGATGGACCTCACCGAGGGTGAGGTCGGCGCCGCCGGTGATGTTCACCAGCACGCCGGACGCGCCGGAGATGCTGATGTTGTCGAGCAGCGGGCTGGAGATGGCCTGCTGGGCGGCTTCCATGGCGCGGTTCTCCCCGCGGCCGATGCCGGTGCCCATCAGCGCCGAGCCGCCCGACTGCATGACGGTGCGGACGTCGGCGAAGTCCACGTTGACGAGTCCCGTCACGCTGATGAGCGACGAGATGCCCTGGGTGGCGTGGAGGAGGACCTCGTCGGCCTTCTTGAGCGCGTCCTGGAAGGGGATGCCCTTGCCGACGACGGCGAGCAGCCGCTCGTTGGGCACGACGATCATCGTGTCCACGTGCTTGCGCATCTCGGCGATGCCCTGCTCCGCCTGGCGCATGCGCTTGCGGCCCTCGAACAGGAAGGGACGCGTGACGATGCCGACGGTGAGCGCGCCCTGCTCCTTGGCGATGGCGCAGATCTCCGGCGCGGCGCCGGTGCCGGTGCCGCCGCCCATGCCGCAGGTGATGAAGACGAGGTCCGCGCCGGTGACGGCCTTGGACATCTCGTCGCGGCTTTCCTCGATCGCCTGCTTGCCCACCTCGGGCCGCGCGCCGGCGCCGAGCCCGCGCGTCAGCTTCTTGCCGATCTGGATCTTGAGATCGGACTTGGAGGAGAGGAGCGCCTGCGCATCGGTGTTCACCGAGATGAACTCGACGCCTTCCAGGTGTTCGTCGATCATGCGGTTCACGGCGTTGCCGCCACCGCCACCGACGCCCACCACTTTCATGCGAGCGTTCTGCGCCGCGCTCTCTTCGAATTCGAAGATCATTGCGTCCGACACTCCCCTACGACGAGGTGTGCGATTGTGGAAAACAGGAAGGCGTGTCCGAACGGGCACGGCATCGTCGACATCGGCGGGAACTGCATGCGACCGGCGGCTCGGAAACGATGGGGCAATATAACCGCTCCCGGGTTTCCGGCCAGCCCCACACAGCGCCGACAAAGGTTGACGAGCGAATTTCCGAAACAGCACGGGAAAAGCAACGCGATCTTTTCCACATGCATGGGGCGTGTGGAAAGAATTTGATTCCCGTAGAGTGAGCGGATGTGTACATCACGCTCGCGCCCTCGACGAAAGAAAAAAAGCGTCGGGAGCGAATTGGACGGATGCGAACGGAAAGGGCCGGACGAAGACCCATTGAAGGCGTTCATCCCGCCGTTATCGCTTCAATCCGGCCGTCTCCGTTCCTCTCGCTATTCCGAACGCGACGAGAAGCCAGGCTGCTAAAAGAAATCCTGCAACCAGAACTTGATCTTCTCGCCCAAGCGGTCCATGCCGCCGGTGCTCGGGAGCTTGATGCGGCGCGCCGTGGCGCTCGCGCCGCCGAGTGCCATGCGATGGGCACCGTACTGCGCGAGGCCGACCACGGTAGCGAAGCGCGGCGCATCCACCGCGTCGGTGAGGCCGGACACCTGCTCGGAGGGCGTGCCCACGCGCACGCCAGTGCCGAATACGTCGCTCGCCAGTTCGGCCGCGCCTTCCATCGCGGCAGCGCCCCCGGTGAGCACGACACCCGCGGCGAGCTTGCCCGCGTAGCCCGCGGTGGCCACTTCGCGCTGCACGAGGTCGAAGATCTCGTCCATGCGCTGGTGGATGATGTGGGCGAGGAGCTCGCGTGGGATCTGGCGGTCTCCCTGCGCCACGGTGCTCGGCAGCTGGATGATCTCCTGCGGGTCCACGAGCGCCTCGTACGCGCAGCCGTGCTTCTCCTTGAGGCGCTCGGCGTCGGCCTGCGTCACGCCGAGCCCGTGCACGATGTCGCTCGTGACGTTGTTGCCGCCGAAGGCGATCGTGCCGAGGTGGCGGATCTTTCCCTCGTGGAACACGGCGAGGTCGGTAGTGCCGGCGCCCATCTCCACGAGCGCCACGCCCAGCTCCTTCTCGTCCTCGGTGAGCACGGCGAGGGCACTCGCCAGCGGCTCGAGCA
>CAMLIU010000355.1 GCA_946479995.1 uncultured Gemmatimonadota bacterium
CTCGGCCCGTCGAGGTTCGTCCCCGGCCGCTCCACACTCACCGTGTACTTCCCACCAGGCGTGCCGGGTGAGCGCAGCGTGATCGTGCCGTTCTGGTCGGTGCGATACCACGGCACTCCCGCCCGCCGGTAGAGCGCCTTCGCCTGCTCGTGCATGTGGCCGTAGTCGTTCTCGGCGCCGAGCGAGACGACGAGCAGCGACGGCTTCAGGAGCTGCAGGTACCGCGCGGTCACCCCGTTGCAGCTCCCGTGATGGTCGGCCTTGAGGACATCCACCTTCATCCCCGGGTTGACGCCGTACTTCGCCGAGCGGTCGAACCACTGAATCGCCTGATGCTCCGCATCGCCCGCCAGCCACATGGTGAACGATGCCGAGTCGGGGCCGACGAGCTTGAGCGCAACGGAGCGGTTGTTCGCGCCGCGCCCCTTGGGGTCGGGCCGCATGATGTGCAGCACCGCGCCGCCACGCAGGGTGATGTTGCAGATGGGCTGCCCGTTGGCACACGGGTCGTCGGTGTCGCGATAGGTCAGCGATCCCTGCCGCACGCGCGACGCGATGGAATCGCGCAGCCGCTGCAGCGTGACGTTGGGCGACGGATCCTGGTTCTCCCAGAAGAAGCGCACGACGATGTGCCGCCGCGACGCGAACAGCTCGCGCAGCCCCTGGTAGTGATCCGCATGCTGGTGGGTGAGGATCACGGCGTCCACGGTGTCGCCGTTCAGCTTCAGCGCATCGAGGTGCCGGCCGAGCGCGGCGGGGTCGGGGCCACCGTCCACGAGCACGGTGGACCCGCCATTCTGGACGAGGATCGCGTCCCCCTGCCCGACGTCGAGCACGCGCACCACGAGCTCGCGCGATGGTGTGCGCGGCGCGCTCGACTGCGCGACGCCGGGCCGCTGGGCACACGCTGCGCTCGCGCTCGCGGCGAGCAGCAGCGTGGCGGCGGCCCAGCGCATGGTCATCTCAGACGCTCTTCTCCGCGATCACCATCTTCGCCGCCTCGACCACCTTGTCCACCGTCACGCCGAGCTCGTCGTACACCTTCTCGTACGGCGCGCTCGCGCCATAGCGATCGATGCCGAGCACCACGCCGTCGGGACCGATCCAGCGATACCAGGGCATGGTGGCCGCCGCCTCGATGGATACGCGCGGCACGCCCTTCGGCAGCACCGACGCCTGGTACTCCGCCGACTGCCGCTCGAACAGCTCCATGCTCGGCATGCTCACCACGCGCGTGCGGATTCCCTGCTCCTTCAGCTTCTCGCGCGCCGTGATGACGAGCGCCACCTCGCTGCCGCTGGAGAGGAGCACGACCTCCGGATCGCCACCCTCGGCGTCGGCCAGCACATATGCGCCCTTGGAGAGACCTTCTGCCGACGCGTACACCTTGCGGTCGATGAAGCCGAGCTTCTGGCGCGTGAGCACGAGGCACACGGGGCCGCCCTCGTGGCGGATGGCCGCCTTCCACGCCTCCGCCGTCTCCGTCGCATCGGCGGGACGGATGACGGTGATGTCCGGGATGGCGCGCAGCGCGGCGAGCTGCTCCACCGGCTGATGCGTGGGGCCGTCCTCGCCGAGGCCGATGGAGTCGTGCGTGTAGATGTAGATCACCCGCTGCCGCATGAGCGCGGCGAGGCGGATGGGCGGGCGCATGTAGTCGCTGAAGATCAGGAAGGTGCCGCCGAAGGGGATCACGCCCTTGTGCAGCGCCATCCCGTTCATGATGGCGCCCATGCCATGCTCGCGGATGCCGAAGTGCATGTACCGCGCGCCGTAGTCGCCCGGCGCGAAGTTGCGCCACGTCTTGATGCTCGTGCCGTTGCTCGGCGTGAGGTCGGCGGAGCCGCCCATCAGCTCGGGAAGGATCGGCGCGAGCGCGTTGAGCACGGTGTTGCTCGCCGCGCGGCTGGCGACGTTGCCGTTCTCCTTGGTGAACGACGGAATGACCTTCTCCCATCCCGCCGGGAGCTCACCCGCCAGGCGACGGCGCAGCTCCTTGGCCGGCTGCGGGAAGGCGAGGGTGTAGGCGTCGAGCGCGCGCTGCCACTCGGCCCGCGCGGCGGCACCGCGCTCCTTCACCTCGCGCCAGTGCGCGAGCGCCTCGTCGGGGACGAAGAAGGTCGCGTTCGGCTTCGGCCAGCCGAGTGCCTCCTTGGTGGCGACGACCTCGTCGGCGCCGAGGGGCTCGCCGTGGGCGGAGGCGGTGTCCTGCTTCTTCGGGCTGCCGTAGCCGATGTGGGTGCGCGTGACGACCATCGTCGGGCGCGACGAGTCGGCCTTCGCCTCGGTGATGGCGCGGTCGATGGCGTCGAGGTCGTTCACGTCGGCGATGTGCAGCACCTGCCAGCCGTACGCCTCGAAGCGCTTCGCCGTGTCGTCGGTGAAGGTGAGGTCGGTGCTGCCGTCGATCGTGATGCGGTTGTCGTCGTAGAAGCCGATCAGCTTCCCGAGCTTGAAGTGGCCGGCGAACGACGCCGCCTCATGGGAGACGCCTTCCATGAGATCGCCGTCGCTGCAGATGAAGTAGGTGTAGTGATCGACGATGCCATGTCCGTCGCGGTTGAAGTTGGCCGCGAGGTGCGCCTCGGCCACCGCCATGCCGACGGCGTTGCCCACGCCCTGGCCGAGCGGGCCGGTGGTGGTCTCCACGCCGGGGGTGTGCGTGTACTCGGGATGGCCCGGGGTGCGGCTCCCCCACTGGCGGAACTGCTTCAGGTCCTCGAGCGAGAGGTCGTACCCGCTCAGGTAGAGGCAGCTGTAGAGGAGCATGGACGCATGCCCGCACGAGAGCACGAAGCGATCACGATCGGGCCACTGCGGATCGGCCGGATCGTGCTTCATGTGCTTCGTGAAGAGCGAATATCCGAGGGGCGCGAGCGCCATCGGCGTTCCGGGGTGGCCGGAGTTCGCCTTCTGGACCGCGTCCATGGAGAGGGTGCGGACTGTATTGATGCAGAGCAGGTCGAGCGCAGTGGCGGGCATGGCGGAGAGGCGGGTGAATCCGAAAGATAAACTGCTAACTGACCGCTAGTCCGGGCGCTGCCCGGCGGCGAACTGACGGCTAGTCCGGGCG